>CAYRJG010000063.1:0-12273 GCA_964424525.1 uncultured Ruminococcus sp. | reverse complement strand
GAGCTAGCCCCTTCTATTTAGCAGGAAATTCATCCTCAAGCTTTTTTCTTGCATTTTTTAATATATCCTCTCCACTACCCGCTCCGACAAGCATAACAGAACCGGCAATAAGAGCTCTCACCGTATATTCTTTGATAGCTTTCTCCTCTGGCGAAAAGCCGCGGTAATCCGCGTAAACCCTAACGGCACGAAGAACCTCATAATCAAGCATAGCCTCAACATCGGAAGTTTGTCCGGAATCAAGGGCTACCGTGAACACCGTACGATAATTCGGGTTTGCAATCCAAAATCTAAGATTTGCAATACATATTTCAACCGCAAGTCGCGGCGGATCGTTTTTAAAAATATTCTCTATTTCCCGGGCCAGCAACGTCCATTTTGAATTAACATATTTAATTATTTCACGAATATATTCTTCTTTACTTTTAAAATGACGATAGGGTGCCGCACAGGATACCTGGGCACCGAGCGCTGCTCGACGCAGAGAAAAATCAGCTAAACCATGCTTTTCAAGCTCACTAATTCCCGAAAGAATCAATCTCAGCCTCACGCTTTCCTCAACATAATTTTCTTCCATAAGTTCTCCAATATGTTAATAGTGTTTACATTATAACACATAACACAAAAAAACGCAATACTTTTAATAAAATTTGCTATTATTTTAATATTTCCACTTGACATTTAATAAATTTTGATTATAATATTTAATATAACATCAAGTTAACAATGTTAACAAGAACTTTAAGGAGCAAAAAATGAGTTCACTGAAGGATGCCAGAAGCAAAATTAACCAAATTGATAAGGAAATGGCACAGCTTTTCACGGAAAGAATGAGAGCCGCCGAAGTAATAGCTGAATACAAAAAGGCGCATGGACTTGCGATATACGATGAGTCGAGAGAAAATGAACTAATAAAAAAAAATTCGGAATATATTGAGGATACCGAGCTTCGAGCTTATTATGTTAATTTTCTAAAAAACAATATGGCGGTTTCACGCGCATGGCAAGAAAAGCTTATGCAAGGTATGAAAGTTGCATATAGCGGTACTGAAGGTGCTTTTGCACATATTGCAACTACTAAGATCTTCCCTTCTGCCAGAAAAATTGCTTATGGAGATTTTACCGCTGCTTACAAAGCGGTAGAAAACGGCGAATGCGATGCTGCCGTTCTTCCTCTTGAAAATAGCTACAACGGCGAGGTTGGTCAGGTAACCGATCTTATGTTTTCCGGAACACTTTATGTTAACAATATGTTTGATCTTGCTGTATCACAAGACCTTCTTGCCGTTCCGGGTGCTACTCTTGCTGACATCAAAGAGGTTTTAAGTCATCCTCAGGCACTCGGTCAATGCGCGGATTTTATAAGAGAAAACGGCTTGATTGAAAAAGAATATAACAATACCGCCCTTGCCGCAAAATATGTTGCAGAAAAGAATGACAAATCACTTGCAGCCATAGCAAGCGCAGAAGCGGCTGAAATTTTTGGACTCCAAGTTCTTTCGCGCAACATCAATGTGAGCCGTAGCAACACGACAAGATTTGCTGTTTTTTCAAGATCGGCTAACAAGCATACCACAAGAGAAATGGGTGTTCATACAATAATTCTGTTTACCGTACGCAACGAAGCAGGTGCTCTCGCAAAGGCTATAGATATTATCGGTAAGCACGGTTTCAATATGAGAAGTCTTCGTTCAAGACCAATGAAGGAGCTCTTATGGCAATACTATTTTTATGTAGAAGCAGAAGGCAACATTGATAGCGAAGAAGGCATTCAGATGATGAAGGAATTAAATCAATACTGCGATAGACTCAAGGCAGTAGGCACGTATGTAAAAAAATGAAAGGCAAACTATATGACTACTCTTACTTTAAAGCTTCCGGGAAAAGAATATAAAATTACCACCGGACAAGGTATTTTGAAAAATGTTAAAGATTACTTAAATTTTAACCGAAAGGTTTTTATAGTAACCGATGACGGTGTTCCCAAAGAATACGCATTGACCGTAAAAAACCAATGCAAAGAAGCTATGGTTTATACAGTAAAAGCAGGTGAAGCATCAAAAAGCCTTGCTACGCTTGAAGATGTTGAGATGGCTATGATGTCATACGGAATGTCACGCGGAGATTGCGCCGTGGCAGTTGGCGGAGGAGTTGTAGGAGATCTTACTGGATTTGCTGCTTCAATTTATATGCGCGGAATAGATTTTTACAATATTCCCACTACGCTTCTTGCACAAGTTGACTCTTCTATTGGTGGCAAAACTGCTGTTAATCTCGGTGCAGTAAAAAACATTGTAGGAGCATTTCATCAGCCTTCCGGTGTTCTTATAGATACCGACGTTTTAAAAACCTTATCCCAAAGACATATATCGGCAGGTCTTGCCGAAGCAATAAAGATGTCTTTAACATCGGATAAAGAGCTTTTTAGAATTTTCGAAGAGGAAGAAATCAACGATAGCAATATAGAAAACATTATAGTTCGATCTCTTAAGATAAAACAGGACGTCGTTGAAAAAGATGAAAAAGAATCCGGATTAAGAAAAATCCTTAATTTCGGTCATACATTTGGCCACGGAATAGAAGCAGAATACAAGCTCCGCGGCTTATACCACGGTGAATGCGTAGCTCTTGGAATGATTCCTATGTGTTCCGATTCTGTACGTAAAAGACTAGTAACCGTTCTCAACAAATTAAATCTGCCTACGGTCTTCGAAGGGGACGTTGATAAAGCGCTCTCTTTTGTATCACATGATAAAAAAGCCTCCGGCGGGTTTGTAAGTGCGATATTTGTTGACGAGGTTGGTAGTTTCCGAATAGACAAACTAGCTATCGAAGACTTTGAAAAATACATAAAAAATGCTTACATAGCAATTAGAGGTCAATAATGAAAAACACGTTTGGACAAAGCATAACGGCAACTATATTCGGCGAAAGCCACGGTAATATGATTGGTGCCGTTCTTGACGGTGTTGCTCCGGGAATAAAGGTAGACGAAGACTACATTCGTCACTGCCTTGATTTAAGACGCCCATTCGGTAAAATTTCAACATCACGTCAAGAGCCAGATCCATTTAATATTGTAAGTGGCGTTTATAACGGATACACTACCGGAACGCCAATTACAGTAATCATTCCAAACACCGATACAAGAAGCCGCGACTATTCAAATCTTCTCACAACCCCTAGACCTTCGCATGCGGATTATACCGCACAAATTAAGTATCACGGATTCCAAGATCCACGCGGCGGCGGTCATTTTTCGGGCAGAATAACCGCGGGATTGGTTGCTATTGGTGCAATTCTCAGATCAGCTTTAATCGATAAAGGCATTTATATATCAACTCATATATCTTCAATTAAAGGAATTAAAGATAGGGCTATATCCACAGATGAAGATATTAAACTCCTTCAAAACAAGCTCTTCCCTGTTTTAGATTCCAAAGCCGAATCCGAAATGATTTCGGAAATAGAAAAAGCTGCCGCCATGGGTGATAGCGTTGGCGGTGTTCTTGAAACTGCAATTACCGGATTACCTGCCGGAATCGGTGAGCCTTTTTTTGATAGTATGGAAAGTATACTATCACATATTCTGTTTTCTATTCCCGGTATCAAAGGTGTAGAGTTTGGCGGTGGATTTGATGCCGTTTCCCAATACGGTAGTCAATTCAACGATTCATTTGCAATAGATAACGGAAAAATAGTTACACTCACCAATAACAACGGTGGTATCAACGGCGGAATCACAAACGGTATGCCTGTAATATTCAGATGTGCTGTAAAGCCAACCCCTTCAATTTCCAAAGAGCAAATGACCTGTGATATAAGCAATATGACAGAAAAATGCATAAAAATATCCGGCAGACACGATCCGGCAATAATACACAGAGCACGTGCGGTCGTTGACTGTGCATCTGCAATCGCAATCGCAGATATGCTGACTGTACGTTATGGAACAGACTTTTTATCTAAATAACGAAACGAAAGGTGGCAACCATGCAAAAGAAATACGGTTGCATCGGCGAGCATTTAAAGCATAGTTTTTCAAAAGAAATACACAATGAACTTGCCGACTACGAATACGAAATAATCGAAATACCAAGAGATGAGCTTGGTGATTTTGCAATTAATAGGGATTTTGCGGCAATAAACGTTACAATACCGTACAAAGAGCTTATAATCCCCTACCTTTACGAGATTGACGATCACGCTCGCGCCATAGGTGCGGTAAATACCGTAGTAAACCGCGATGGAAAACTATACGGTTATAAGACGGATTTCTATGGCATGACAAAACTGTTTGAGCACGCAAACATAAATCCTTTTGGAAAAAAGGTTGCTATTTTAGGCTCGGGTGGAACTTCAAAAACTGCTTTCTCTGTTTCAACAGCTTTAGGCGCATCAAATGTTTTGCGAGTCAGCCGCGATGGAAAAGAAGGAGCTATCACATATTCCGAGCTCTACAACGCTCACAATGACACCGAAATAATTATAAACACTACCCCCGTCGGAATGTTTCCGAATATTTCCGACTCGCCCATAGACATTTCATATTTCCCAAAGCTTTGCGGCGTTATTGATGCAGTTTATAATCCTCTATCAACATCACTTATTTTATCTGCACGCAAGCGCGGAATCCCCGCTGAAGGCGGTCTTTATATGCTGGTTGCACAAGCGGTCAGAGCGTCGGAAATATTTATTGATACTAAATATTGCGATGAAGAACTTGAACGCGTTTACAATAAAATCGTATCTGATAAGCAGAATATTGTTTTGATTGGAATGCCTGCTTCCGGAAAAAGCACGGTTGGAAAGCTGATTTCGGAGGAACTGGGACGCTTATTTGTTGACACAGATTCTTTGATAGAAGAAAAAGCAGGAGAAACTATTCCCGATATCTTTAGCCAACGCGGTGAAAAAGCATTTCGCGATCTTGAAACCGATGTGATTAAAGAATTGAGTTCTAAATGTGGCTTAATTATTGCAACAGGCGGTGGAGCCATTTTGAAGCAAGAAAACGTTGATGCTCTTCGCAAAAACGGCAAATTGTATTTTATTGACCGTCCTCTTCGTGATCTCATTCCAACCGATGACCGTCCGCTCGCAAAGACAAAAGACGATATAGTTAAAAGGTATAACGAAAGATATGATATATACACTTCGGTATGCGATAAGAAGATTTCTGCGGAATGCGATGCAAAAAAGGTAGCAGAAAAAATAATCGGAGATTTTAAAAATGAAAATATATATAATTAACGGACCTAATCTAAATATGTTGGGAATACGCGAGCCCGGCCACTACGGCAATCAAACATACAATGACCTAGTTAAAATGATAGAAGATTATTCTACAAAGAAAAATTTTGAACCGATTTTTTATCAATCTAACCACGAAGGAGATCTTGTAGATAAAATACAAGAAGCTTATTTCGAAAATGCTGACGGAATTGTAATTAATCCCGGTGCCTATACTCATACGAGCATCGCACTTCTTGATGCGGCAAAATCGGTTTCACTGCCCCTTGTTGAGGTTCATATTTCAAAGGTTGAGGAACGCGAAGATTTCAGACAGATAAGCTATATCAGAAATGCGGCTTCAAAAACGATAACCGGTCACGGATTGATGGGTTACATTGAAGCCATCGATTATATTCTTGATAACAAATAATTCAACGGATGAGCAGAAATGAAGATACAGATTAATAAAAGTCTTGCCAGTGGCAAAATTACAGCACCGCCTTCAAAAAGCATGGCGCATAGACTTTTAATATGTGCCGCCATGTGCGAAGGCGAAAGTGTTGTTCATGGAATTTCCACATGTGAGGATGTTCTTGCAACTCTTGACTGCATGAGTGCCCTTGGCATTGATTATGAAAAAAGAGGAAACGATGTTATTGTTCGCGGAAAGCATCCACGAAATATAACTCCACTAGAACCTCTAAAATGCCGCGAAAGCGGAAGTACACTCCGATTTATGATACCTATCGCGATGATGTCCGATAGTACTGCCGTTTTTTATGGTGCAAAAAAGCTTATGGAGCGACCGATGCAGGTTTATGAAAACCTCTGCAAAGAAAGAGAGCTTCATTATATTAGTGACGGCAAATCAATAGTTGTAAAGGGGCCGCTTAAAGGCGGAAACTACTCGGTTCCCGGAAACATAAGCAGTCAATTTATAAGCGGTTTGCTGTTTGCTCTGCCATCTGCTGAAGATGACAGTATTATAAAAATTGCACCTCCAATCGAAAGCAGATCATACATAGAGCTTACAATTGATGCACTTAAAATATTTGGCGTTAATGTGAGTTGGTTAGATGATTACACTATATTTATACCAAAAAAACAAGCATTTACTCCGTGTGAGGTAACGGTAGAGGGCGACTATTCGGGCGCAGTATTTCCTGATGCTTTGAATCTTTTTGGTGGGAAGGTCGAAATTGATGGATTAAATGATAATAGCATCCAAGGAGATAGCATTTACAAAAAGCATTTTGAAATGTTAAATCGCGGAACTCCCACTATACACATTGGCGACTGCCCTGACCTTGGACCGATTCTTTTTGCAATCGCTGCTGCGAAAACCGGTGGTATTTTTACCGGAACAAAACGCCTTAAAATAAAAGAAAGTGACCGTGCAGCCGTAATGGCGGAAGAACTCAAAAAATTCGGAACAACGGTTTCCGTATATGATGACACCGTTGTAATATACCCTGCTGTATTTCATGCTCCGACTGAAGTTTTATACGGTCACAATGATCACAGAATAGTAATGGCTCTTTCAATACTCCTTTCTCTCACAGGCGGTGTAATTGATGGTGCTGAAGCAGTGAGCAAAAGCTATCCCGAATTTTTTGATCATATCAGTTCACTGGGTATCGAGGTTATTCAATTATGAAGTTAGATAAAAACACAAAAATTTTAATTATCGGTCTTGGTGTTATCGGTGGTGGATATGCTGCCTCACTATCTGCCCAAGGATATGATGTAAGTTGCATCACAAAGGATCAGCGTGATGTTGAATATGCGTTGCAGCGCAAAATGATATCTTACGGTACAACAGAACTCGATGAAGCTCTCATCAAAAAATCAGAGTTAATTGTTTTCGCACTTTACCCTACTGTCTTTATTGAATGGATCGAAAAAAACCAAAAGCTTTTTTCCCCCGGCACGTTAATAACCGATGTAACGGGTGTAAAAGGCTCTGTCGTTGATAAAGTACAGTCAATTCTGCGAGATGACGTTGAATTTATATCCGCGCATCCTATGGCAGGTCGTGAACGCTCTGGTGTAGAATTTAGTGATCCAGAGGTTTTCAAAGGAGCTAACTATATTGTGACTCCAACCGGCAAAAACACATCTGAAGCTATTGAAATTTGCAAACAGCTAGGTAAAATACTTGGATTCGCGAGAATTTCACAGTTATCAGTTAAAGAACATGATGAAATGATCGCATTTCTTTCTCAGTTGACGCACTGTATTGCGGTATCTCTTATGACCTGTAACGATTCACCACAGCTTGAAAAATACACGGGCGACTCGTTTAGAGATCTTACAAGAATCGCAAAGATAAACGAAAACATGTGGACCGAGCTTTTTCTGTTAAATAAGGATGCCCTTCTCTCGGAAATGGATAGATTTATTAACGAGTTCATAATGTTCAAAAACATGATAAAAGATGACGATCGCGATGGACTAAAGCAAAAAATGAAAGAGTCCACCGCAAGACGTACACTCTTTGACAAACCAACAATCAAATAAAAAGGAAATACACGATTATGAATATGCAATTCTTCAGGAAACTTCCAATTCCAAAGGAAATTAAAGAGCAGTTTCCCGTTTCAGAAACCATCAAAGCAACACGTGAAAAAACGGTAAACGAGCTTAAAGATATCTTCTCTGGAAAATCAGATAAATTTATTTTAGTTATAGGACCCTGCTCTGCAGACAAAGAAGATTCGGTTCTTGATTACATCTACAGACTTCGTACAGTTCAAGAAAAGGTTAAAGACAAAATTTTAATAGTCCCTCGAATTTATACAAACAAACCAAGAACAACGGGTGACGGATATAAAGGAATGCTTCATCAGCCCAATCCTAACGAAGCGCCAGACCTTTTAAAAGGAATAGTTGCTATAAGAAAAATGCACATGCGTGCTATTGAAGAAACCGAATTTGGATGTGCTGACGAGATGCTTTACCCCGAAAATCACAGATATCTCTCGGACGTTCTTGTATACGTAGCAGTTGGCGCAAGATCTGTTGAAGACCAACAGCATCGACTTACTGCAAGCGGTCTTGACATACCGGTAGGAATGAAGAATCCTACCAGCGGAGATATGACTGTTATGATGAACTCAATTACCGCCGCACATCACTCGCATACCTTCTGTTATAGAGGATGGGAGGTTCAAAGCCAAGGCAATCCTTACGCGCATGCTATTCTCCGCGGATATGTGGATAAGCAAGGCAAAGCCCACCCGAACTACCATTATGAGGATCTTATAGGACTGTACGATGCGTACGAAAAAAGCGGTCTTCAAAATCCTGCGGTCATAATAGACACCAATCACTCTAATTCCGGTAAAAAATATCTTGAGCAACCCAGAATTGCAAAAGAGATAATTCACAGCTGTAATTATGACTCTAATGTAAAAAAGATTGTCAAAGGTCTTATGATTGAATCCTATATCGAGGACGGATCGCAAAAGATATGCGACACCGAGGTATACGGTAAATCGATTACCGATCCCTGCCTTGGTTGGGAAAAGTCCGAAAGACTTATTTATGAAATTGCAGACAAGCTTTAAAAATAAAATCCGATTTTCGTTCGAAAATCGGATTTTATTTTTTATACCTTAAACTTTGCTATATATGTTCTGCCATGCGCATTTTCAAAATCTGCTTTGATGACAGTTACACCGTTTTCGGAGTTAATCTGAAGCTTATTATTTGCACTTATAAGCTCCATATTTGCCGGAATAATAAATTCTCCGTTAACGAGCTTGTGCGTAGGATCACACACATATATTTCAAATTCTCCGTTTGATTCTACCGTAGTTACAAGTGAAGGCACGTTTGCACAAATTCTACCTTCAACTGTTGATCCTTTATGAAAAACATATCCGGTCATACCAATGTTTTTCTCAAACACAGCCTGAACCTCGGATGTATTTGACAAAATCTGTATATCAGGATTTTCGGAATATTTTTTAAGTTTTTCAGCATTAGCATAAGGCAGAATGGCATAAGCATAAGTAGCGCCCGATGGATTTTCACCATGCTCAACCCGCATCTCGAAGAATTGCTGATCAAAGCTTTCCTTGCAAACATATTTACCGATGTATGCCTTTGTATCATCAAGGAATACATATCCGGCATGCCCTTCCATAAGAGCCCATTTTGCATCACAAAGAGTCATGGCGCAATCTTCGTCGGGAAGCTTAATTTCTTTGCCTTGAGCAAATATAGATTGACCGAGCTGCTTTTCGGCAATAATGCGTTTATGCTCGACGGTTGTATGAACAGCTGAATTCATAGTCGAACTTATCCCTGCTCCAAGTGCAACGATTTCATCGTCGAAACAGAACCAAGCTTTTTTAGCAACAAGGTCGTTATGGTGCACCGCAAGTCCCGCACCGTAACCGGTATCTACTATATTCTTATCCGGCCCATCAAAGCGCATACTTATAAAATCCATTCCGCAGGTGAGATATTTATCGTGGATCTGCATACTGCCTGCAAATGCAGTTGGATTCTTCCATGCCTCATGGTTAAGAATAGAACGAATTACTCTCTCTTGCGAATCCTCGGTTGTTCCCGGGAATCTGTATGCAACATTGATATTGTTGGTTAAGAAATTTCTTCCGTCATATTGATGAGCATCATAATCGGTATAAAGATACAATGCTCCATCTCCGGTGTACCATCCTGTCTTGTTTGCATCATTAATCGATTCATAAGTAACCTCGCGTTCAGAGGAAACCGCAATACCTATTGCATAGTTATTTCTATGCTGCGCAGCTCGGTCACCTGTAAACCACGCGTGTGCATACTCATAGTCATTATCATAAGGAATCGTATCATCAGCAAGTATTGCGTTATATTTTGCAAGATCATAGATTGAACACTGTGCTCTTACTCTTCCGGGCATTTCGGGATGTGCACTATGGCGCTTTATCATTCTCTTGATATAGGCATCCTCGTCATCACCATACACACCAATCATGGGCAGAAGTCCTGCAAGAACCGCAGCGCCGGAGCTCATCATTGAGCCCGAAGTTGATCTACCCATGAACATAAAGAATCCTTGTCCGAGATACATAGAAGGCTCGAAGGTGTATTTCATAAGCATAAACTGATTGTATTTTTTCGGACCGGAAAAATCCATATCGGTTGTTGCCAAAATCGAAGAGGTGAAAAGCGTTCTCTGAAGATTTCCGAGCGCATAGGAAATATTATGAGGAAAACCATGCGTCCATTGAACGTAGTCCTTGTGGGGTCCTTCTCCATATTCCTCTATTCCAAAAAGAGTATCACAATCCCACTGCGATTTTTCAAGGCGCACAGGATCTTCAAGAAGAAGTGCCGTTTTGGTGCAACATTTCAAACGGCTTGACGAGCATTCCCTGCCTGGACCCGTTCTCATTATCGTGGTGATCCACTCGTAGCACTTTAAATAGCGCTTTTTATCCTCCATCGTAAGATGATCTTCGATGATAAGCAAGGTGTCGGTAAGGTATTCTGGACCGCCAACATGCCAGTACCACCAGTTAAAGGCTCTGACGTCACGCCATCCGGTTCCTGCCATTTCCGCCTCGCCATACATATGATCGTACATCCAATCAAGAGCGTAAATAATGTCAGAAAGCAATTCGGGATTCTTGTAATATTGGCTGCCGTAAGTACCATAGGCCGCTGCAAGCGCGAATATTCCGCCAAACTGTTTACTCAATTCAGAAGATTCCACCGGCACATAATCGCCCCATAGAATTATCGGATCAATTCCATCTACAGTGCGCTTATTCATTTGCTCCCATCTCGACTTACATCTTTCGTCAATATCCGAAATTTTCTTTTCCACATCGGGATTGGAAATATCATTAATCTCCGGAGAGCCAACAAGGCGCAATCTCCATTTATCCTTGGCATCCTTATAATCATCGTGTGTAAACGATTCTGCTTCAAATTTTCCGAAGATTTCATAACTTGCAGCCTCTGCGAGCTTCTCGTTGCTATTCATTGTGGCAATATGTTTCACGCTTCCAACAACAGTGAGTCTGTTTTCATAATAGCTACCGCATGCAAAGCCGAGAATTTCGGATACCTCTTTTATCGGAGCATAGAATACACCATTCTTTTGAATTAAATCTACAGTCGAATTGGTATCGGTGGATAAACGAGCCGTCTTTTCACCAAGATTAAGCTCGAAACCATCCTTTGTTTTTGATTCGGTTGCACCAAGAAATTTCGAAAAGAAATTCAGAGGAACATAAGTATTTCCATTCTTTGTAATGGCTCTTACGGATTTATCATCGGTATATCTTTGAATTTTGCCTTGTATTAGAACATTTGGAGTGAAAATGAATACCGCGATTGCACCTGAATTCGATAACTTCAAAAAACACTCTCTGTCAGCTTCGGTATACTCTACTCTATAATACATTTCAAAAACTCCATTTCAAATTATACTTTGCGAAGACGAACTCTAAAAGGTCTTCCGTTTGCGAGCGCGAGATCTACTGTAATATTCGTCTTGGTCTTAAGACAATTTACTTTAATTTTCTTGGAATTCATATCAATAAATTCATACGCTCCACTAATTGAAAATTTAGCATTTTCAAGCTCATGTGTGGGATCTGTTACAGAAAACTCGATTTCCGCACCATTATCATTAAGAACGGCAATTATTGGCGAATCCGTTTTCACATTTTCGCACTTACCCGCCGTATGGAAAACATATCCCGTCACATTGATGTTCTTTTCTCTGACAGCTTGAAGTTCCGATGTATTTGATATAATTTCGACATCGGGATCAGCATAGTATGAATCCAAAAGTTCTTTATCTGCATAAGGCAGAATTGCATAAGCATAGCTTGCGTTGGTTGGATTATTGCCATGTGCAATTCCCAGTTCAAAATAAGGCTGATTATTACAAGTGTCACAGTTGTATCTGTTTACATAAACCTCGGAATCTTCAAGGAAAACAAATCCAACGTGCCCTTCCATATTAACCCATTTAGGAGATACATAAGTCTTTTTAAATTCAGATTTAGGCAC
>CAYRJG010000062.1:0-12397 GCA_964424525.1 uncultured Ruminococcus sp. | reverse complement strand
ACGCAATTGCAACAAAGGATTGTTCTCCCCCCGAAAGAAGTGCAAGATTTTTGATAATCTTACCCGGAGGTGCTGCTTTAATTTCAATGCCGGAAGTTAAAACATCTTCGGGATCGGTAAGCGAGAGCTCTGCGCTTCCACCACCAAACAGCTCCTTAAATGTAATTCCAAAATTGTAATTAATAGACTCAAAAGCAGAAATAAAGCTTGTTCTCATCTCGGTTTCGATTCTATTAATTATGTCAATAAGCTCCTCATTAGAATTGGTCAAATCAACATACTGCGTTTTCAAGGAATCATATCTAACCTTTAATTCAGCATACTGCTCAATTGCCGCCGGATTATAGTTACCAAGAGCTCGCAATTTGTTCTTACAGGATGTCTGAACAGATGCAACCTCTTCTCTGTTTTCTTCGTTAACTTCGGGATATTGAAGCGCAAGTGCCTGTTCGTAGGTAATTTCATAGTCATCCCAAAGTTGATGTCCTAGTTTTTCCTGACGTTCAAGCAGCTGCATATATTTATTTTCAGCTCGAAGAGTTGATTCTTGAACTACACTCTTACTTCTGTTCTTTTCATCCTTACTTTCACGAACAGAACGAAGCTCACGCTCAAAATCATCTCCACCTACATCGGTTTCGCGTCTGAGCTCCATAAGCTCTTTGATTTTAGATTCAAGTGCTTTGTACTCGGCAATATTTTCCGCTTTAATATTATCAATATTATCGCGCTTGGACGTAAGTTCATTGACTCTTGAAATCTGAATGTTCTTTTCACGATCAAGTTCATCAACGCGAATATTCTGAGTATCTATCATTTGTTGAACATTCTCAACGTCCTTACGCAATTCGGCAATTGAAATATAAACCTCGTTTGCTTTTGAAGCATATTCGTCGCATTTTTCATCAAGAACACCCATTTTAAGAGCGCGCTTGGATCTGAAATTTTTAAGTGCTTCAATTCTTTCAACCGTTGCTTTATAATCGCCTTCAAGACGAATGATATCCCGTTCAGCCTCGTTTTGCTGTCCTATCAGATTATCACGGTCAAGTTTAAGCTTTTCGAGAATATTGTTATTAGCTTCAAGCTTTGCGGTAGCATTATCAAGCGAGGCAAACTGTGAGCGTGAAAGCGAGAACAGAAGTTCTTTTTCTTCCTCTGCACTATGTAAAGCATCCGAAGCTTCTGCAATTTCCGAATCGATTTCGCGAAGAGTTGCAGTTGTTTCTTCGATTCTGCTTGAAATTTTCGCAGCCTTATCACGCAAATTGGATATTTCAGTAAGACGTGAAAGTATACCGCTGTCTTTTTTTGCACTACCGCCTGTAAATACACCTCCGGTGCTTATAAGTTGACCGTCAATCGTAACTATTTTTACACGGTATTTAAGCTTTTTAGCCGCATAGGTTGCATTTTCAATATTATCAAATACTACTGTTCTAAGAAGAAGCCATTCAATAATAGATCTATATTCTTTATTGGATTGAACCAACATATCGGCTCTACCAATAAAACCGTTCATTTCTTTTGCTTGACGTATCTCATCGGTTTCTCCCATAGGCTTAATTGCACTAATGGGATAAAATGTAGCTCTACCGGCATTTGCTCTTTTTAAAGCGTAAATTGCAGAATTTGCAACATCTTCATTATCAACTACGATGTTTTGTAGGCTGGATCCAAGAGCTGTTTCTATAGCAGTAATGTATGCCTTTTCAACATTAATAAGCGAAGAAAGAGGGCCGTGTATGAGTCCACCGCTAATCTTACCGTTGTTATATTCTCGCATAACGAATTTTACACTCTCGGCATAACCTTCAAAGTGGTCATTCATTCGTTGCAAGAGATCTGCACGCTGAACAAGACTATCTCTTTCAAGTTTTTGAGCATTAAGCATCTCGGTGATTTGATTATGCTCTTCTTTCAGCTTTTCTATTTTTTCATTTGATTCAGATATTATCTGCTCTTTTTCAGCAATTTTAATTTTAAATTCTGATGCCGCAAGCTCACAACGTTCAACCTCTGCCGAAAGAATTTTTGAGGTATCGGTATATTTTTCGAGTTCTTCTTCGATTCCCAATGACTTGGTGCTATCATTAACTTTTGTGTTTTTCAAAACGCCAATGCGAACCTGAAGACTATTGGCGTTACCTTCCTCTACGGAAAGCTCATCAAGTGCATCCTGAAGCTCTTTTTTCATAGATGCAATCTCTGTGCTGAGGTTTTGCTGTGAAGCGAGATACTCAAGTCTTTCCTGCATGAGCGCAGAAAGCTCTTTCTCGAATGCCTCTTTGCGAATGACAAAATCCTTTTTGCTTACATCGATAGTCGAAATTGAGGAATCAATCTCCGATATTCTCAATTTTGCCTGTTCGATCATTTCAGCGGAATGTGCAAAATCCGAATCAGCTGTACGTAATGCAGTTTCAAGAGCACTAAGTTTTTGATTGGCTTGTATTATTTGTTCGGATAGTGTATGAGAAAGTGCTCGGTTTGCCTGCGTTTTTTCATAAAGGCTTTGCTCCTGAGCATCGAGGTCTACAATAACCTGATCAATAATCTCAAGTTCATGCTTGGAGAGCTTCCAAGCCTTCTCGGCCTCCTCGATATCCCCTCTTATCTTTTCTGTATCAAAAAGCCAAAGAGAAACATCTGCCCGCTTTTTTTCTTCGTAAATTGCAAGACCGCGCCTTGCCTTCTCCGCATCCTTTTCAAGCGGTCCTATTGTATTTTCGATTTCCGAAAGAATATCTTTTACACGATCAAGGTTTTCCTGCGTTGCTTTAAGCTTACGCTCAGCTTCCTCTTTTCTATGACGATATTTTGATATTCCTGCCGCTTCTTCAAAAATACTGCGTCTTTCATCGCTTTTTTTAGAAATAATTTCAGCTATTTTACCCTGTCCGATTATCGAATATCCTTCTCGACCAACACCTGTATTCATAAACAATTCGTATATATCACGAAGACGGCAGGGTTGACGGTTTATAAGATATTCACTTTCACCAGTACGGAAATATCTTCTTGTTACAACGACCTCATCATATTGTGAATCAAGACGATGGTCAGGATCGGTATTATCGAATGTTACCGAAACCTCCGCAAAACCCATCGGTCTGCGTTCGTCTGTTCCGCCAAATATAACGTCTTCCATTTTTGTACCGCGAATATTTCGACTCGAAAGTTCACCGAGAACCCATCGCATAGCGTCAGAAATATTCGACTTACCGCTTCCGTTGGGACCTACTATTACAGTAGCACCGCGTTCAAAGGTAAGGACTGTTCTATTGGGAAAAGACTTAAAACCATGTAATTCCAAAGACTTTAAATACATTTATTTTTCCTTTCTTCGTATCTGACATCAACCATAAATTTTGAAAATGATATATCTTCTCGAAAAACAACGGAAGACACTCCATATTCGGACATCAAACGAAGCTTGTTCTTTTTATTTTGACCAATCGCTTTAGAGAGAGAACCCGAAGAAACCGTAACAATGACAGTACAATTTTCAGGTAAATCACTTTTTCTAATTTCATTTACAATTTTTCTATAATAAAATTCATTCTCAACAAGCTCTCCAAGCGCAGGATGATTTGCCCCTGCGTAATATGAATCGGGATCAGAGAGATTATCAGAAGCACACAGTCCTATTCTGATAACATCAACTCCTGCATCTCTGAACAATTCAAGAACTCTTGCAGAACGATAAATTGCCTCATCAACGGTAATCGGTGTATATGTACCGGCTCTTGCCATATCACATAGCTCTGTTTCGTGAAAAACCACAGTAGGATAAATTCTTGCCGCCAAAGCGCCGGAATTTATAATAAATTTCGCGGTTTGCTCCTCTGACGCAAGAGTTGCACCGGGCAATCCAATCATCATTTGTCCGACAAGCGAAAATCCGTGATCCCTTATCAGCCTGCAAGCTATTTCTTCGTCGAAAAATGTATGACCGCGCTTTGTGATATTAAGAACACAATCGTCTGTGCTTTGCAGACCAAGCTCGATTACCTTAACATTGTATTTTTTTAAAGTTAAAAGTATATTTTCATTTATATAATCCGGGCGTGTTGAGCATCTAATAGAAGAAACTCTGCCTGACTTTATATATTGATTTGCTATTTCTAACAGTTCGCACATCAATGAATAATCAATACCGGTAAATGAGCCTCCGAAAAAGGCTATCTCGGTATCAACCGATTTATCAATAGTCTGTAATGCTTCATCTATAATATTTCTTATAGACTCCGGCGAAAAAGAATTCACACCGGTAATTTTCCTTTGATTGCAAAACACACATTGATTTGGACACCCAAGATGTGGAATAAAAATCGGAATATTGGCATGCCTTTTCATACCGAAACTCCAAACAACAAAAGCGCCATTTTTGCGGCTTGCATCTCCGCATCCTTCTTTGTGGTAGCTTCACCGCTTCCCACCGGATTATTATTGACGCGCGCTTCAACCTTAAATACTTTATTATGCTCCGGTCCATTCTCGTCTATTACAACATATTCAAGCACGGCAGAGCCATCTTTTTCTATCAACTGCTGAAGCATAGTTTTATAATCATTTTTTTGCATGCTTTGGCATCTATCTATTTCCGAAGAAAAAATATTCAAAACCACTCTCTTTGCATTAACAGAAGCAAATTTATTTGAATCCAAATAAATAGCTCCTATCAACGCTTCAAGAGCATCTGCCAAAACTTTAGGTCTTCTTCTGCAATCGGATATTTCCTCACCGCGACCTACATTAAGATAGTCACCCAGATTTAAACCATCTGCGACCTGCGACAAAGTTTTCTCGCAAACGAGATACTGACGCATTTTAGTTAGTGTTCCCTCGGATTTAGTCTTAAAATTTTCATAAAGATATTCGGATATCAATATCTGCAATACTGCATCACCCAAAAATTCAAGTCTTTCATTCGAGGGATATGTCCCACCCTTAATGCGAAGCTCGTTTGCATAAGAGGCGTGGGTAAGAGCGTTTTGGAGATAGGATGAATCCGTAAAGGAATATCCGATTTTATTCATTAATTCACTAAAATCCTTACCTATTGCCAAATCGCTCTCCTCCTTATTTTATGAATTGCTATACATTCTTTCCGCTTCGGCAAGAAGCTTCTTATCATCATAATCAACGGCGAAAGCCGCAATATCATCATTTATACCGGTTTCTACCACGTGAATAGCTTGTCTGACAGCGTTTTTGATTGCCTTGGCATCGGAAGAACCGTGCGCCTTAATTACCGTCTTTGTTATTCCTAAAATAGGCGCGCCGCCATGCTCCGATGTATCAAACTTATGCTTGATTTCACCAAGCTTTTCCTTCATTGTGAGTGCGGAAACCTTTGTTGCAATATTAGTATAGAACAGATCCTTGAGTATGCCCATCATAAATTTAGCCATACCTTCAACGCTCTTTAAGAATATGTTTCCGGTATAACCGTCGGTTACAAGAACGTCACACAAACCGAATGGAACTGCTTTTGATTCAACATTTCCGACAAAATTCAATCCGCTTTCACTAAGCACCTGATAAGACTCAACTTGTAAAGCATTACCCTTATTATACTCGGTACCGTTATTAAGCTGACCAACCCTTGGACGCTCAATTCCGTAAATTTTCTCCATATATTTCGCGCCCATAAAAGCGAACTGCGAAATGTTATCGGATGTTACCGTTAAATTTGCCCCCGAATCCATAAGAAGAACCGGATTTTCAAGAGGAAGAACAGATGCAATTGCCGCACGGTTAATTCCGGGTATTCTTCTTACAATAAGGGTTGCACCGGTAATAAGAGCACCGGTATTTCCCGCACTAACAAAAGCATCCCCCTCACCGTTAGAAAGCATTTTAAGTCCAACGCTCATTGAAGAATCCTTTTTCTCGCGAACAACACACATCGGTTTATCTTCCATATCAATAACCGATGCTGCATGAACTATCTCCACCTTTGAAAGATCAAGCTCATTTTTAACAGCAACGTCGGAAATAACATTTTCATCACCGACGATAACTATTTTTGCATCATAAACATCTGCCGCTTCAACAGCACCCCTGATTATTTCAAGTGGTGCATTGTCACCGCTCATTACGTCGACTATTATTTTCATAGGTTTTTGAAATAGGAAAAATCAGCATCAATTATCGAGAGCGAGCGCTCTGAATATGCCTCATTTCGATATTTCTTACCTCCTTTAATTTTTTTATCAAACGGAGCAATTATTCCAAAATTAGCGTTCATCGGTTGGAAAGTATGTGATATACCGCCAAGACTGACATAGTGAGATAGTGCACCTATCTGCGTTTCGGTCGGAAAAACAATCGGTTCGCGTCCGAGCGCGCGCATCGCAGCATTCACACCTGCAACAAATCCGGAGGAGGTAGATTCAACATACCCTTCCACTCCGGTCATCTGACCCGCAAAAAACAAATCAGGACTATCCTTTACGGAATATATCTCTGTAAGAAATCCCGGGGAATTTAAATAGGTATTTCTGTGCATAACGCCGTACCTGAAAAATTCGGCATTCTCAAGCCCCGGTATCATACGAAAGACGCGCTTTTGCTCACCAAAAGTAAGGTGAGTCTGAAAGCCAACTATATTATACATCGTACCATCCCTATTTTCACGACGAAGCTGAACGGTTGCAAAAGCATCTTCTCCGGTGGATGGCAAAGGAAGTCCGACCGGCTTCATAGGACCAAAACGCAAAGTATCATACCCACGTTTCGCCATTACCTCGACCGGCATACATCCTTCAAAAACCGCAAGTTCCTTTTGCGACTCCTTATCAAATTCTTTTAGCTCTGCCACATCGGCATCGATAAGAGCTTGATAAAATTTATCATATTGTTCTCTGGTCATGGGGCAATTCAAATAATCTTCAGGATCACCCTTACCATATCTGGATGCAAAGAATGCAATATCCGTGTTTATAGTTGAAAAATCAATTATAGGTGCCGCTGCATCATAAAAATGAAGTTCTGCCCCACCTGTAATGCTCGTAATCTCTTTTGCAAGGGCATCCGAGGTCAAAGGGCCACTCGCAATAACGGTAATACAATCTTCGGGTATTTTAACTACCTCTTCGCGTATTACGGTTATATTGGGATGAGATTCAATTTTCTTTGTAATATACTCACTAAAATCGTTACGGTTAACAGCAAGTGCGCTTCCGGCAGGAACCTGAGTATTATAGGCAGCCTCCATAATTAAAGAGCCCATTCTTGTGAGTTCTTCTTTAAGCAGACCAACAGCGTTTGAAAGTTGATTTGATCTAAGAGAATTTGAACAAACAAGCTCTGCAAATCCCTCGGCATGATGTGCAGGTGAAAATTTATGAGGCTTCATTTCATAAAGCTCAACATGAACACCCAGCCTGGCTGCTTGATAAGCGGCTTCGCAACCGGCAAGCCCGGCACCGATAACCTTTATACTCTTGCCACTCTCCATCATTCGATTACCGTCATCTCTTCCTCGCGTTTATATCCGCAGGACTTATTTTTGCACATTACCATCTTTTTGCTCTTGCGATAAAACAGCATCTCATTACAGTCGGGGCACTTTTCGCTAAGAGGCATATCCCAGGATGAAAAATCACATTCGGGATATTTTTCACAGCTATAAAAAAGAGTTCTTCCCTTTCCGTGACGAGCAAGTATTTTTGAACCGCACGAAGGACATAAAGTCCCCGTATCAACAGTCTTTTGCTTTGTAAATGTGCAAGACGGATAATTAGAACAAGCATAAAATGTGCCGTATCTTCCTCGTCTGATCACCATATCTGCACCGCACTTTTCACATTTAAAGCCTGCAAGCTCAACCTGCTTTTCTTCTTCACGAACAAGAATATTGCCATCCTTATCAACCGCCTTGGTATTGCGGCAGGAAGGATAATTGGGACACGCAAGGAATTTGCCGAATCTACCGGTCTTATATACCATAGTCGATCCGCATTTTTCGCATTGAATATCGCTTTCTTCGTAAGAAACCTCAAACTTTACTTTTGAATCATTTGAAGATGCAATTTTGAGTTCTTCATCAAATTTTTTATAAAAATCCGATATAACGCCGATTATTGTATTTTCTTTTTGTTCAATCGAATCCAGGTTTGATTCCATAAGAGCAGTATATTCGTAATCCATTATTTCGGGAAAATGCTGCTCAATGAATTTTGTTGTTATCTCACCGAGCTCGGTTGCCACGAGAGATTTTCCATCTCTTTTAACATAGTTTCTCGAAACAATAATAGAAATAATAGGTGCATAGGTAGAGGGTCTGCCTATGCCGTTTTCTTCAAGAAATTTAATGAGAGATGCCTCGGTATATCTTGCAGGAGGCTCAGTAAAATGCTGCTCCTTGATTATTTCAGCACATTCCAGAACTGAATTAGGCTTTATATCAGGGATACCGTTAATATTAATCTCGTCGTTATCGTCCTCGTACTCATCGGAAACATAGAGCACCATATAGCCCTTCGACTTTATAACATAACCACCCGTTTTGAAAATATATCCGGAATTTTCAAGCTCAACTGTGACAGTATCAAATACCGCAGCCGCCATTTGACTGGAAACAAAACGCTCCCAAATAAGTTTATAAAGCTTGTACTGATCTGTTGTCAAAAGCTTTCTGACATTTTTTGGTACAAGGTTTACGTTAGCCGGACGAATTGCCTCGTGAGCATCCTGTGAAGCTGCTCCGCTCTTATATACTCGCGGAGTGCGAGGAAGATATTCATCACCGTAATTATTCTTAATAAATTCAAGAGCAGACTCTTGTGCAGAAGCGGATATTCTCTGCGAATCTGTACGCATATAAGTAATAAGACCCTGAACTCCACCGTATTCGCTGCCTAAATTCAAACCGTCATAAAGCTCCTGCGCAACCTTCATTGTTTTCTGTGCTTGAAAGCCCAATTTTCTGGATGCTTCCTGCTGCAAGGTAGACGTTGTAAAAGGTGGCGAAGGAAGGCGCTGCTTCTCAACGCGTTTAACAGATACAACATTAAAAGGATTGTTTGCAATCTTACTCTCTATATCAGATGCCTTTTTTGCATTATCTATTTTAAGTTTGCCGCGCTTGTTACCATAAAATCTTACGGTATATAAATCGCCTTCGTTTTTCACCTTGGCTTCGATGGTCCAATATTCCTGCGGTACAAATGCGCGAATCTCCTCTTCTCGGTCTGTTACTATTTTCATAGCAACAGATTGAACACGCCCACCGGAAAGTCCGCTTTTCAAGTTTTTCCAAAGAACCTGGCTTAAATTAAAGCCAATAAGGCGGTCAAGGATTCTACGGGCTTGCTGTGAATTAACAAGGTCAATGTTAATCTTACGCGGCTTTTTTATAGCTTCCTTAACTGCCGATTTTGTTATTTCGTTAAAGGTAATGCGGCATTCTTTATCCATAGGAATGCCGAGTTGATTGGCGATATGCCAAGAAATTGCCTCACCTTCACGGTCAGGGTCTGTTGCAAGAAAGATTTTTGAGGAGTTTTTCGCCTCCTTCTTAAGCTCCTTTATAACATCGCCTTTTCCTCTGATATTTATATAATGTGGCTCAAATCCATTCTCGACATCTATACCAAGCGTGCTTTTCGGAAGATCACGAATATGCCCCTTGGAAGCAATAACCTTATAATTTGAACCAAGATATCCTTTTATAGTGTTCGCCTTTGCAGGCGACTCAACAATTACTAAATTTGCCATTTTTTGAGCGCAAAGCGCTTCCTTTCTAACTTAAAACTTACGGCGAACCTTCTCGCCCGGAAGCATAACAATAAATTTGCCCATTTCCAGCTTCAAAAGTCCCTTCATAACTACTCTAAGTGGAATTTCCGAATCCACAAGATCCTCAATATTACATTCCTTCCCCTGCGGAATTCTTTGATATATCTTTATTGCATTGGAATCAAAACCGTCAAAAGAAGGCTCTCCCATCGAATCGGAATTTTTCTCTGATGCATCCAATACCGAATCAGAGTTTTGAGGATACTCACGAGCAAACTCCCTTTTTGAGCGTGACGGCTTGAAGATTTTATCATCAATTGAAACAGCACTAACCGCGAACGCGGAAAGAGCCGCATTCATATCAACAGGCACCTTCTTTGCAAGCTCAAACGAATTAAGCTTTCCAAGTGCAGAGTTTTCAAAATCGCGAACAATATCATCGGCAGCTGTACAAAGCAACGCACCCTTTTTGATAAGCAAATTCGACAATTCGCTATTAATATTACCTACATTACCGGGAAGTGCATATACAACTCTTTCTTGCTCTTTGGCATGACGTGCAGTATGCAAAGCACCACTACGTTCAGTACCTTCAATTACAAGGGTAACCTCGGATAAACCGCTTATAATTCTGTTTCTTACCGGGAAATTAGAAGCATTAGGCGGTGTTCCGGGAGGATATTCGGAAAATACGCATCCGGCTTTTACAATTTCTCTTGCTAACTTTATATGCTCTTTAGGATAACATACGTCAATTCCGCTTCCAAGAACTGCAATAGTTCTTTTTCCTGCGGCAATTGCGCCAGCGTGAGAAACGCCATCAATCCCCTTTGCCATGCCGGAAACAACAGTTGCGCCCGCCCTCGAAAGATCAAAAGCTATATTAAAAGCATTTCTTCTGCCATAATTCGAAAGCTTGCGCGCACCAACCATACTAACACAGAATAGCTTATCAAAATCGGGTAATATTCCGCGATAATAAAGCAAAACCGGTGGATTTGAAATCTTCTTTAGAAGCTTCGGATATTGGTGATCACCATAAGTAAGCAATCCAACACCTTTCTTTTTGCAAAAAGCGAGTATTTCCTCGGATTTTTGAAGGTTTTTATCAGAGAGAGCTAAAATATCTTTTGACCTAGAACCGATTATTGAAACAAGCGATTCGCGATCAAGATTATATATGTCTTCTACTGACGAACATTTTCCTAAAAGTTTTGAAAAGGTTTCAGATCCGGGAGTTACAGCAAGCGATAACCATATCCAATATAAAGTATTATCCATGCTTACCTCCTTATGTATAATTAATTAGTCTTACTTTGTTCCCACATTAAAATCGATGCCGCAACAGATGCATTCAAGGATTCCGTTTTTGAACAGATCGGTATATATACACTTCCGGAACATACACCGGAAATGTCAGTATGAATGCCGTGTCCCTCATTGCCGATTATAAAAATATCAGTTTTTAAAACGTCAACAGCATCAAGCGATACGGCACTCGAAGTAAGCTCTGCGGCATATACTCTCCTGCCATTATTTTGAGCTGCGCTCACAAAAGAAGTAAAATCTTTAACTATGGTTGCTTTTACACGAAAAAGACTTCCCATAGCACTTCTTATAGTTTTGGGATTATATAGATCTGCTGAATCTGCAGTAAGAATTATAGGATCAACTCCAAATGCAACAGAACTTCTGATAACCGCGCCAAGGTTGCCCGGATCGCGCAAAGAACATAACGCAACCGCCCGTTCATCAGGAGAAAGGAAAAACTCTTCCTTATATATTATATCCAACTCACGAAAAAAGTCAAGATGTTTTATGACACTAATAATACCCTGTGGAGCTTTTTCGGTAGAAATTTTAGAGAAAGCATCATCAGATATAACAAACAACTCACAATTTTTATATTTATCATCCGCAAAGACCGATATAACTCTCTCAAAATATGTATCCTTTTTTGATTCAGCAAGAAAAACATGTGTAACAGGCAGTTTAGCCCCTGCTGCTTCAAAAGTAAGCTTTGCGCCTTCGGCAATAAAGGATGAATATTTTTCTCTGAATTTTTTATCTTGCAAAGATGCGACCCATTTAATAGTCGCATTCTGCCTGCTAATTAATACCCCATTTTGAATTTTCATACCATCTCTCCAAAATATAACAAAAAAGCCCGGTTTACCACAAAGAAAACCGGGCAATCAATATTAAAGTGCAGCCTTAGCCATTTCGCAGATCTTTGCGAAAGCTTCCTTATCGGAAACTGCAAGCTCTGCAAGCATCTTGCGGTTAAGATCAATACCTGCAACCTTCATTCCGTGCATAAGAGTGGAATAGTTCATTCCGTTTACCTTAGCCTGTGCGGAAATTCTGGTAATCCAAAGAGAACGGAAATCTCTCTTCTTCTGCTTGCGTCCAACAAAAGCATAGTTGCCGCTCTTAAGAACAGCCTGCTTTGCCATCTTGAAATGCTTGGATTTTGCACCCCAATAGCCCTTTGCGGCTTTGAGAATGCTCTTTCTTCTCTTACGAGTCATCAATGCGCCCTTAATTCTAGCCATTTTATATTATCCTCCAAATTTTCTCTTAATACCTTATTACTTCTGAATAAGGGTTCTGTAAGTAGGTGCAAAGCACTCACTAAGAATAGCGC
>CAYRJG010000061.1:0-12399 GCA_964424525.1 uncultured Ruminococcus sp. | reverse complement strand
GAGAAGAGAGAAGAGGATTTCGCAGCTGAGATCCAGAAGATGGTTCAGGGCTAATCTTATAACTGAAAATGCAAAACGCACTTTTGTCTTTTGACAAGAGTGCGTTTTTAAAAAGTAAATACCTTTTCAATTATTGCAAGCTATATGAAGAATAAGAATTATCATTAATTAAAAACAAATAACTATATCTATTTTTTAGAGTCGGCTAAAACACAGTAAATCTGTGCTTTAGTCGGCTCCTTTTTGTTTTATTGTAATATTATACTAATTAATTAGGATTACGATATCACGTCATCATAAATAATAGGAACGAGGTTGTTGAGAAGATCATTTGCAAAATCACCGTAAATATCAGATTGTATTCCGCCCGTTGCCTCCACTAAGCTTGAATATGAAGAATAATAGTCCGTAGGTGTAATCGTGCTTACGTTAATCTTGTTTTCGGCAAGAACGTCGACAGCCTCTTCCATAGAGGTTATTCCGTAGTTGTTTGCTATTTTGTAAGTATCATCAGTGAGAAGAATATAGAATGTTCTTGCATCTTTACGTGTCTCAAGCTCATTTAATGCAAGCATCAGTCCATCAATTGCCGTTTCGGGACTGTCACCGCCATATGCAAGATCGATTGATCCAATAGCAGATTTATAACTATATGCATCGGTATACCAAGTGCTCGCGTTGTTCATAATTATTGTGGATTCTTCATTCAATCCGGAAACGGTAAGGTCGCTATATGTTATTGCTGCCCAACGCGCGGAAACACCTCTGTCCTCAATGGCTTGTGCAAAATTCTGTATGTTGTTTTTCACGTTGGATATTTCGTCCCCCATGGATCCTGAGATATCAAGGATAAATACGATATCAGCGGTGCCTTTCATATAATCCACAATCTCGACCTGCGCGGAAACTGTATTAGTTAAGCTGTCGGCATAATGGAATTTATCTGACTGAATAATACCCTTGATCGTATATTCTCCTACGGTAGATTTATCATAGTCGGAAAGATTCCATTCTATTGCTAAATTGTGCGTGATTCCGTCTTTAGTACGAACTTGTATTCTTTCGGGAAGACCAATAGCATTTTCAAGTGTACCGAGCGCAAATTTACCAAGATGCGGAATGCTATCTATCCATTCTATAAGTATGTTGTCTTGAACAACTCCGCATTTGCGGCACACACCATCCTCAAAATCATGGCTGCTGGGGATTATATAGTCGTAAATTCTAATTTGACCTTCCTCATCTTCATAAGCAAGATTACAGGTTTCGCACCAATAATATGCTACGTTTCCGGGCTCGGTGCAGGTTGCTTCCTTGGCTTCTATGTATACGAGAAAATGTGTTATAATGATCTCTACGTTTATACTGCCGCGGAAAACGTCAAGACCAATTTCTACAGTATCACTCATTGATACGGTTGCCAGACTTTCACATTCGGAAAAGGCTTTGTCACCGACCTTTTCAATTGTGTCGGGAAGGATTATCGATACGATCGCGTCACAGTCGAAGAATGCTTTTTCGCCTATTTCGGTTACAGGAAGTCCCTCGTGTTCATTCGGAACCTTAATATTTTCATCGGTACAGGTTCCTATGCCGGTGACTTTGTACGTGTCTTTATCGGTTCTTTCATATGACAAGCCCTTGGAGTAGCCGTCTATGAATTGCATTTTTGCAATACCGCATACCTTACAAGCCGTAAGCATCAATCCGTTTTCGTATGCATTAGGTTCTTTCACTATGAAGGAATCTCCAAATTCGTGTCCGAGTGCTTCAAAAAATTCAAATTTTTCATAATTGCATTCAGAGCAAATAAATTTGTTGTATCCGATTGAAGAGCAGGTCGGAGCGAATGACTCGATTGCATCTCCGTAAGAGTGAGTGCATGAAACCACCTCTCCCTCGGTTATACTGCCGAAAGAAAGTTCTTTGCCGCTTTCAAACAGTATGATTATATTGCCCTCGTCATTGACGTATATTTTATCAATTTTTCCGTAGTTAACGGTTGAACCGAAAGATGTATGAATAAGCATCTCGCCCATTGTATTTACGCTTACACCGTTTATGTATCCGCCAAACGTTACGTCAAACGGTGCCGTTTCCAATTCAATGCCGTTACTCAAAGTAATAACAAGTGTTTTTCTTTCGGTAATTTTCACTTCGGAGAAAGCAAAAGAATTGTCGTGGGTAACCTTGCCGAGATTTTTTACGCTCTTATCGGTAAGTGTAACGATAAGGTTGCCGTCCTCGTCAAACTCAATGTTTTCGATACCAACTCCGGTATCACCCTTTTCTCCTTGGATGCCTTGTTCGCCCTGCGGACCTTGAGCACCGGTGTCGCCTTTATCGCCCTTTTCGCCTTGAGCCTTAATGTCGGTATCGACATCACCTATCCACCAGTTGCCGTTTTCACCGATAAACGGAGTAAGACCGTCTTCACCATCGACACCGACAGCGCCGGTGTCACCCTTTTCGCCTTGAGCCTTAATGCCGGTATCGACATCACCTATCCACCAGTTGCCGTTTTCACCGATAAACGGAGTAAGACCGTCTTCACCATCGACACCGACAGCGCCGGTGTCACCCTTTTCGCCTTGAGCCTTAATGCCGGTATCGACATCACCTATCCACCAGTTGCCGTTTTCGCCGATAAACGGAGTAAGACCGTCTTCGCCCTGCGAACCTTGGGCACCGGTGTCACCCTTATCGCCCTTTTCGCCTTGAGCCTTAATGCCGGTATCGACATCACCTATCCACCAATTACCGTTTTCACCGATAAATGGAGTAAGACCGTCTTCGCCTTTTTCACCGATGATTTGACCGAGGTTAACGTAAGTTCCGTCGGTAAAATAGAGCGTAAGAGCTCCGTCGCTTATTTTTACCTCTTGAATACCTCTGCCGTCTTTTCCGTCAGCACCTTTTACCAGCTTCAAAAATTCAGCCAAAGTTCCTTCGTATCCAAGCTCCTGCGCTTCGGTATAAGTCAATAAAATTACTTCGCAATCCTCTTCACTTAAATCGGGAAAGCTTTCTTCGACCTCGTCAAACAGTCCCGGCACTCTAATCTGTACCGAAGGATCGTCTGTCATACTCGTTGCTTCATCACAAGATGCCAATAGACATATTGCTAAAATGCAAGATATAAAGCATAAAATCCTTTTCATTGTTTTCTCCTTTTTTCAGTTTTGCTTTAGTTGATTTTCATCTGAATTTAGGCATTGTAAAATTACCACTAAATCCTTTCTGATAAAAAATGTTTTTTAAAAATCAGTAATGAATTCAGTCTATTGATGAAAACATATTCATTATAACACGCTTTTTTGAAAAAGTCAACTCTTTTGAGTTAAGTTTTTGCGCTCAAAAGAGTTAATATATAATTAGCAAATCTAATGGAGGTGCTAATGAATATAGGCGAAGCTGTAAAATTTAGAATTATTGAATTATGCAACGAGCATAAGATAACCATAAATAAGCTTGCTTTTTTAAGCGGAGTTACACAGTCTACATTGAATAATATCGTTTCCGGAAGAAACAATAGCACAACGGTATCGACTATTAAAAAAATCTGTGATGGCTTGAATATAAGTATATTGGATTTTTTTACCTCGGAATTGTTTTCTGATTTAGAACAGGAAGTTAAGTAAAAAATGCGTTAAATATTGAAGAAATTTTCAGGGCAGGATGAGAGAAATCTCGTCCTGCCCGTGCTTTTTTTCTTTTCTCCTTCATAGAATTTACAAAAGGCAGGAAATTTTATGACAGGCAGAAAAAAATTTTTTTATAACGGAATACTTCTTACCATAGTCGGACTTTCGGTGCGAAGTGTCGGTATGGCTTTCAATTCCTATATCACGCGCACCGTCGGCGCGGAGGGAATAGGTCTTTTTACTTTGATTATGACCGTCTATTCCTTTGCTATAACCTTTGCAACGTCGGGAATCTCCCTCACGGTTACACGGCTTGTTGCCGAAGCGATAGGCGAGGATAGGCATAGCGATGTATCTCGCATCCTTCGCAATTCGGTAATATATGCGCTCGTGTTCAGCAGTGCCGCCTCGCTCACGCTTCTTTTCGGTGCGGAATATTTTGCGCTTTCTGTGCTTGGTGATGCAAGATGCGAGCTTCCTTTGCGCGTTCTCGGCTTATCCCTTGTGCCGATAGCTATGTCGTCGGTATTTTCGGGATATTTCGTCGGAGTAAAGCGCGTTGCGCGTAATGCACTCGTTCAAGTGCTTGGGCAGGTGTTTAAAATATCTATAACTCTGTTTTTCGTCACCCGATTCTTAAAGTACGGAGTAGAGTACGCAACGCTCGCGCTCTGCATATCATCAACACTTACCGAGATATGCGCATTTCTTGTCGCATTGATTCAGTTCCTTTTCGATAGAAGAAAATGCAGGAAAGGTGGCGAGGTGCGCTCACAATTCTCGGATGTCACGAAAATGGCGCTCCCTCTTGCACTCTCGGCATATATCCGTTCAGCACTTCTGACACTCGAACACGTGCTTATACCAAAGCGCCTTCGTGATAGAGGCGATAGCCTTTCCGAGTCGCTTTCCGCCTACGGAATTTTACACGGTATGGCACTGCCAATCTTAACATACCCAATGTCACCGCTTTCATCATTTTCGGGGCTTCTCGTTCCGGAGTTTGCAGAGAGTCTTGCGCGCGGAGAGAGTGCGCGAATGCGCCGCATAGCAAGCGAGGCGCTTGATCTTACACTTACGTATGCGTCGGTTGCCGCCGTATTTCTTTACGTTTTTTCCGAGGAGCTGGGATTCGTCTTTTACGATTCCTATAATGCAGGGCATTATATCTCGCTTATGGCACCGGTTGTTCCGATAATGTACCTCGACCACGTTACCGACTCAATGCTAAAAGGAATAGGCGAGCAGGTCTATTCAATGTGGGTAAATATTGCCGATTCGCTTCTTTCCGTTGCGCTCGTTTTCGTTCTTATTCCGATAATGGGAATATCCGGCTATGCCGTGGTTATCGTGGTAATGGAAGCATTTAACTTCATTCTCTCGGCATGGCGACTCAAAAAACGGATAGATTTCAAGATAAATATTATTCGCGCGCTCATCATTCCGCTTGCCGTAGCAACGCTCTCCGCCATTATCACGCGTTCGCTTTTCTCAATGCAGGGCGCAGAGGCTGGATTTTTCTCAATGGCGGCAAAGCTCGTCTTCGCGCTTGCAATATTTATCGCAATCTATATCCCCGTGTCAAAAATTAGGTTGAACGGGAAATGTTCTTTTGGAGTCCAAAAGAACCAAAAGACATAAATATGGTGGATGTAAACGTGCAACAGATTGTTTATGTAAAAAGCTACCGAAAACGAAAACCGTTTTCGGTAGCTAAAATTTTTGTTTTAGTTTTTGAGTGAATGTATAGGTGCGGGGATTCTGCCGCCACGGTTGATAAAGTCAGCGCAGGATTCGCCCTTCAAAGGAATTATCGGTGCATAGCCGAGAAGTCCGCCAAATTCTGCAACCTCGCCAACGCCCTTGCCCCATACGGGAATAACTCTTACAGCCGTAGTCTTGTTATTGACAACACCGATTGAAATCTCGTCGGCAATAATTCCGGAGATCGTAGTCGCATCGGTATCACCGGGAATAGCTATCATATCAAGACCAACCGAGCAAACAGCCGTCATAGCCTCAAGCTTTTCTATAGTAAGAGTGCCGCACTTGACCGCATCTATCATACCTCTGTCCTCGGAAACCGGGATAAATGCACCCGAAAGTCCGCCAACGTGGTTTGATGCCATAACTCCGCCCTTCTTGACGGCATCGTTGAGAAGCGCAAGAGCCGCAGTTGTGCCGTGAGTACCCGTGCGTTCAAGACCCATATTCTCAAGAATCTCGGCAACCGAGTCACCTGCCGCAGGTGTCGGAGCAAGCGAAAGGTCAACTATTCCGTAAGGTGTTCCGAGTCTGCGTGAAGCCTCTGCCGCAATAAGCTGACCGACTCTCGTAATCTTGAATGATATCTTCTTTACGGTTTCCGCAAGGGTGGAAAAGTCACACGCCCCCGCCTCTTTTATAGCCGCCGCAACAACTCCGGGGCCGCTTACGCCAACGTTAATAACGCTGTCAGGCTCGCCTATACCGTGGAGCGCACCTGCCATAAAGGGGTTGTCCTCGGGAATGTTTGCAAAAATTACAAGCTTCGCACATCCTAACGAATCCTTGTCGCGCGTGAGGTAAGCCGTTTCTTTAACTATTTCGCCCATGCGCTTGACAGCATCCATATTGATGCCCGCCTTCGTTGTTGCAACGTTGATAGAGGAGCAAACTCTCTCACTCTCGGAGAGTGCCTCGGGGATAGATTCTATAAGATTTACGGCACCCTTTATCGCGCCCTTCTGCACGTGCGCGGAATATCCGCCGATAAAGTTTACTCCAAGAGTCTTTGCCGCGCGGTCGAGAGTCTTTGCAAGCCTTACAAATCCTTCGGGTGAAAGTCCTGCACCAACGTATGATATGGGCGTTACCGAAATTCTTTTGTTGACAATCGGAATGCCGTAGGTTCTTTCAAGATCCTCACAAACCAAAACGAGGTTTTTTGCGGTGGTTGTGATTTTGTCGTATATTTTTTCTTCAAGACGCGCAGGATCATCGGTTATACAGTCAAAGAGGGAAATGCCCATAGTGACAGTACGTATATCGAGATTCTCCTCGCGAATCATCTTGATGGTTTCGAGTATATCTCTTGTATTAAGCATATCAGATTCTGTGCATAGTGTTGAATATATCCTCGTGCATTACTCGGATATCAACTCCGCACTTTCCTCCAGCCTTCGTCATAGAATCGGCAAAGGTTGCAAAATCAACCTTAAGTCCGTCAAGCTCAACGAGCATTATCATAGCAAAATATTCATCAAGAACGGTCTGGCTGATATCAACGATGTTTGCACCGTATTTAGCACACTCCGCGCTCGAAGTTGCAATAATGCCAACCTTGTCCTTACCCGTTACGGTTACTACTGCTTTCATAAGCACCTCCAATGGAAAATATATTTATATTTTATCATAGATTTTTCACTTTGTCTATACAATTCCAAATAAAAACGGGCGAAAATCGCCCGTTTTTGTAATATTTAAGCTTCGGCTTTTGCATTTTCCTCTTTATCGGAATCAGCGTTTTCATTTTCTGTTTTTTCGCTGTCGGATTCAGCGTCCTTTTCGTCATCGGAATCCTTATCGTCAGAGGAGAACCATTTCTTGATAACGCCTTCCTCTTCCTCTTCTTCTTCAGGGCGAACGTCAACGACGTGAACCTTTTCAACGCGCTTTCCGTTTGTTTCGAGTATCTTTACCGAAAGCCCGAGTTCCTCGAATGTATCTCCGACCACGGGCATCTTTCCGAGCACCTCCATGCACCAACCGTTAACGTTGGATGCCTCTACCTCCTCGTCTATATCAAAGAGGTCAAGCATCTTGGATACGCTCATCATACCTACAACGGCATATTCCTTTTCGGTGAGCTGCTCGTACTCAAGAACCTTTTCATCGTGCTCATCCCAAATCTCTCCGACTATCTCCTCGATTATATCTTCGAGAGTAACGATGCCGGCAGTAGAGCCAAACTCGTCAAGAACCACCGCAAGGTGCATCTGCTTGTTTTGAAGCTCCTTCAAGAGGTCTTTGATTTTCTGCGTTTTTGCAACGTAGATGACGGGCTTTATAATGCTTGTTGTTTCAATATCATACTTGAATGCAATATTGAAGAAATCTTTATAGTAGAGAATACCTATAATATTGTCGATATCTCCCTCATAAACGGGAAGACGTGAATATCCCGATTCCGAGAACACCTTGGAAACATCATCCTTGGTGGCTTCGGTAGAAACTGCTGTAATATCGATTCGGGGAGTGAATATATCACTTACCTCAAGTTCGTTAAATTCTATTGCCGATTTAATAAGAGTAGATTCATCCTCATTAATATCGCCTTCCTCTTCGGCTTCCTCAATAATGGAGATGAGCTCTTCCTCTGTCATTCCTGCATCATCATCTTTTCTGATGAGAAGCGAAATAAGCTTTTGCCAACCCTTGAAAATAAGAGTCAAGGGAGTAAATATAATCTTAATGAATGAAATTATCGGGGTAGAGAAAAGCGCAAATGCTTCGGGGCGCTTTTTTGCAAGAGATTTCGGGGAAATCTCACCGAAAATAAGAATTGCGACCGTAAGAACTATTGTAGAAACCGTCGCTCCGAGGTTTTGATCCTTGAGCAGCTCAACAAAAAGAAGAGTGCCGAGCGAGGTTGCGAGAATATTAACTATGTTATTGCCTATAAGAATGGTGGTGATAAGAGTATCGTAATCTTCAGAAAGTCTGAGCACTTTTGCGGCTCTTTTGTTGCCTTTTTCCGCAAGATTCTTTATTCTTATGCGGTTGAATGTGGAAAAGGCAGTTTCGGTCGCAGAGAAATACGCCGAAAAAATGATACATACGATGATTATTACTAGCTTCAATAAGGCAGAAGGCTCCATGATTTTTTAAATTAAATCCTTTCAAAAATAAATATTATAACGCATTTTTTTAGACTGTTTTTCGGAAAAAAGCAAAAAAAGACCTAGCCACACCAGTTAAGCTGTGGTTGGGTCTGTATTTATTTCATTGATTACGGTTACGTTATGGCAATTATCCGCGTCCGCGTCGTCGTCCATGATTCCTCCAAAAAATTCGCTTATGTAAAAGCGTTATGTAGCAAATATTCTAGCACATATTTACCGAAAAGTCAAGGGATTTTGTGAAAAATCTATATGTAATTATTGCTTTTTGAAAAAAAAGGCATTGTTTTTCACAAAAGAGCAGTTTTTCGTTACTACCGTAATGCCGAATTTTCAGAAAAGGGAAAGTGCCGTCGCATAACAAAAAAAGTAATTGTAATAGTAATGGCGGTGTGCTAAAATGAAGAAAAATTCGGGGAGGTGCCGTATGGAAAAGGGGTGCTCGTTTACAGGTCACAGAATCATAAAATCCGAACATCGCGGGGAAATTGCCAACCTTGTCTTAAGAGCTATAGAGTATGCATACGGCAAGGGATGTAAAAATTTTTATGCAGGCGGTGCAATAGGATTTGACACGATTGCCGCAAAGGAGGTTATTCGCTTCCGCATCTCACATCCCGACGTTAGGCTCATTTTAATGCTTCCGTGCATTAATCAGGATGAAAAATGGAATGAAAACGACAAAGCTCTTTACCGATATACTCTCGGTGAAGCTGACGAAATAATCTATATTTCGGATGTGTATACCCCAACCTGTATTAAAGAGCGCAATATGCGCCTTGCGGAGTCCGGGGATATCGTCATAATCTATGTTGGACGAAGAAACAGCGGCTCGGCACAAACTGCCGCTATGGCAGAGCGCCTCGGCAAAGAAATATATAACCTCTATCCCACACTTGAAAGGGAAGCCGGCGGCGCAAAAAATAACGGATTTTAAAAAATATAAATCTAATAAAACGAGTGGAGGCATTGTTGGGGCGGTGCCCCCCTTTTTTGCAATTAAGGATCGAAATTTGATAACCATTAATTTTGTATTTTACGAGAGGTCGAAAGTTGTCATATCCCCTCTTGATTTTTTCGTAATAATGTGATATACTTTTTAAATAAACGCGAAAAATTTCGCATCACGCATAAGTAAAATGGAAAGAATTTTGATTTTTTGGAATTTTTTTGTTCCGAAACGTGACACGGATAGGCACTTTTAGCATATTTTGGCATCAGTGTCAAAAAATTTCATCTTCCGTATTATGTATTATGCGGCGCGAGGTGTTTTTCTGATATTAAGGAAAGGAGTGAGTGTATGTTTGGAAGTTGGAATGATTTTTGGAATGCCTGGGCAGACGGTTGCCTTGACTTTGCAGAATTTTGGCATTGGCTCTCAAACCTCTATTATGCTATAACCCAAACACCCGATATAAAAGCAATCTGGTCGTCGATTATGAGCGTACTCTCTCCTATTTACGTTATTGTTCCTTACGTTGTTCTCGCTCTTTGCCTGTGCCTTGCTTTCTTCGGTCAGAAGATTATGCCTGTGGTAAAATTTATAGCATTCTTCGTTTTGGGTTTCGTTTTGGGCGTATATTATCTGCCACCCGTTCTTTCGGGAGTCATAAACGTTCCCGGCTGGCTTTGCGGTGTAATTTTGGCACTGGTTGTTTCTGTCGTTTATCATTTCCTATATGTCGGTATAGTTGCCGTCGTTGTTACATATTGCGCCTATACCGTGTGTTATATGGGATTTAACTTTACCTCTTCAAGTACCGTCAATGTTGTTCTTGTTATACTGTCGGTATGTATTGCAATAATGGCTACCGTGGTCGCGTTTTTCTTCTTGAAATATATAGAAATGGGCGTCACGGCAGTAGTAGGAGCATATCTCTTTACCTTCTATTTCCGAACGATGCTTTTTGACTATAAATCGCTTCCCACGTTTGCATCTGCACCTTGGGTTGCGGCGTTTATTCTCACTATACTGATTTCAATACCTGCATTTATCGTGCAGTTCAGAATGAGGAAACGCTATTGATGCTTTAAAGCTTGTTGTAAGCAACACGAAAAATGAAAAAATCTATCCGAGCCGCTATGAAAAAACGCTTTGCGACTCGGATTTTTTTAATTTCGCTTTTTATCGAATAGCACCCCAGGAAAGGCAGTAAATGTTACACGGGTGCGCTCCTTTTGAAGATTTTTGCCAAAAATGGGATAATATATTGACAAACTATTGACAATCTGCGGAATTTATAGTAAAATATTACTGATATTAAGAAATTTTGCAAAAGGAGTTTTTCATGGAAAAGTCAAGAGAACTTGAACTTAAACGCATCGCAAATGATGTGCGCATCGGTATTATCGAAGGCGTATATAACGCTGCATGCGGTCATCCCGGCGGATCGCTTTCCATCGCGGATGTTATGACCTATCTCTACTTTGAGGAGATGAATATCGATCCTAAAAATCCCAAAATGGAAGACAGAGATCGCTTCGTTCTTTCAAAGGGACATACTGCTCCCGCACTTTACTCGGTGCTTGCTAACCGCGGCTACTTTGAGGTAGAGGAGCTTAAAACTCTCAGAAAGATTGATTCACGCCTTCAGGGTCACCCCGATATGAAGGGGACTCCCGGCGTTGATATGACTACCGGTTCTCTCGGTCTTGGCATCTCCGCGGCTTGCGGAATGGCTCTTTCGGGTAAGGTTTATAATAAGTCCTACCGTGTATACGCTATGCTTGGTGACGGTGAGAGCGAGGAAGGTCAGGTTTGGGAAGCGGCTATGTTTGCTGCTCACTATAAGCTTGATAACCTTTGTGCTATCCTCGACCTTAACGGTCTTCAGATAGACGGACCTATTGCTGAGGTTATGAATCCCATGCCTCACGATGAAAAGTTCCGTGCATTCGGTTGGCACGTTATCACTATCGACGCTCATAATTTCGCAGAGATTGAGGCAGCTTTTGCCGAGGCTCGCACAGTAAAGGGCAAGCCTACTATCATAATTGCAAAGAGCGTTAAGGGTAAGGGCGTTTCCTATATGGAGAACAAGTGCGAGTGGCACGGTGCGGCTCCCAAGGAAGATCAGTACAAAGTTGCTATTGCCGATCTTCAGGCAATTGCAGAAAGTCTTAAGTAAGGAGGATATTTGAAATGGCAGATAAGAAGGCAACAAGAGAAAGCTATGGCGCGGCTCTTTGCGAGCTTGGCGAAAAGTATGATTTCCTCGTTCTTGATGCAGACCTTGCAGCTGCAACCAAAACCGGAATGTTCAAGAAGAAATTCCCCGAAAGATTTTTTGACTGCGGTATAGCAGAGGGTAATATGATAAGCGTTGCCGCAGGTATTGCAACCACGGGCAAAGTCGTTTTTGCATCCTCTTTCGCTATGTTCGCGGCAGGACGTGCATTTGAGCAGGTAAGAAACTCAATCGGTTATCCTCACCTTAACGTAAAGATTGGTGCAACTCACGCAGGTATTACCGTTGGAGAAGACGGTGCTACTCACCAGTGCAACGAGGACTTTGCGCTTATGCGTACTATCCCCGGTATGACAATCGTTTGCCCCGCAGATGCAAACGAAGCTTATGCGGCAGTTGAGGCGGCTATCAATTACTACGGCCCTGTGTATCTTCGCTTCGGCAGATTCGCCGTTCCGAATCTCACCGCAGAGATGAAGGACTATAAGTTTGAGCTTGGTAAGGGCGTAAAGATGACAGACGGTAAGGACATTACCATTGTTGCAAACGGATTTATGGTTCACGTTGCAATCGAAGCGGCAGAGCTTCTTGCAAAAGAAGGCATTTCGGCAGAGGTTATTGATATACATACCATAAAACCCCTTGATAAGGATATCATCCTTGAATCCGCAAAGAAGACGGGCGCTA
>CAYRJG010000060.1:0-12451 GCA_964424525.1 uncultured Ruminococcus sp. | reverse complement strand
AAAGTAAAATCCCGTGTGATTTTCGTCGCACGGGATTTTATTGATATTATTTTTTCTTTATGCTTGGCCAAAGTTCGTTCAGAAGCGAAAAACCGAGTATCATAATGCCGCCGATTATTTCCAATGGAAGAATTTCTTCACCAAGCAGGAATACAGAAATGAGAACCGCGACAAGCGGATCTATGTATCCAAGCAGAGCTACCTTTTGCCCCGGTAGTTTGCCAATCGAGGTAAAGTACATGCAGTAGCATATACCCGTGTGAATTATTCCGACGGTCAACAGGGCAGGAATTTCGTAGCTGCCAAGCTCCGTAAGATGAAATCCATCGGTGAAGGCAACATACGGTGTAAGAGTAACCGTTGCAACAGCGAATTGGAGAAACGTTCTTTCGATACCCGAAACTGTTGTTATAAACTTGTTAAGCAAAACAACAGTTGCATAAAAGCAAGCCGCGATAAGACCTAAAATTATTCCGAGCGTATCGCTCTCGCCCCCTCCGCCAAAACCGGTAATAAGAATTATACCGACACTAGACATTGCAAAGCAAATGATTTGCATCGGGGTTATTTTCTCTTTGAAAAGGATAGGGGAGAGCACGGTAACGATGACCGGTGCGAAATAATAGCTTAACGTTGCATTTGAAACTGTGGTGTATTTATAAGCCTCAAAAAGTAGTATCCAGTTTGCCGCAAGCGCAATTCCCGAAATGAAAAGAATGGTTATTTCGCGTTTTGGATTCTGAAAGGATAATTTTCTTTTTGATATGAGTAAAAATAGTCCAATAAGAACAAAGGCCATAGCTGCTCTGTAAAGAGCAATTTCTGCTGACGGTAGCGGAATCAATCGAACAAGTGGTCCGATAGTTCCGAATACCGTCATTGAAATAATAAGAGGAATACGCGCATCTTTTAAATATCGCATAATAGCTTATTAACCGCCGAGATATGCCTTCTTGACCATCTCGCTGGATGCAAGTTCCACACCCGTGCCGCTTAAAACGATGCTTCCGTTTTCAAGAACGTATGCTCTGTCAGAGATTGCAAGTGATTTTCCTGCATTCTGTTCAACGAGAAGAATAGTGGTTCCGTCCTTGTTGATATCCTTGATAATTTCAAAAACCTGATCAACGAGGATAGGAGAAAGTCCCATAGAGGGCTCGTCAAGCATAAGGAGCTTAGGATGGCTCATAAGAGCGCGTCCCATGGCAAGCATCTGTTGCTCACCGCCCGAAAGCGTTCCTGCTATTTGGTTTCTTCTCTCTGCAAGTCTGGGGAAACGGGAGTAAACCGATTCGATGTCAGCTTTGAATCCGGATGAATCCTTTATAGAATAAGCACCCATAAGAAGATTCTCGTAAACCGTAAGCTCTTGGAAAATGCGTCTTCCCTCGGGAACCTGAGTCATACCGAGATGAACTATCTTATGGCAGGGAGTTGTTGTAATGTCATTTCCGTTAAAGTGAACAGAACCGCCACTTTTCGGAATAAGACCGACAACGCTCTGCATAGAGGTTGTCTTTCCGGCACCGTTAGCACCGATAAGCGTAACTATCTCGCCCTCGTTGACCTCAAAGTCAATTCCTTTGAGTGCACAGATAACGCCATAATGAACCGTGAGGTTTTTTACTTCAAGTAAAGCCATAATTAACCTCCTATATAAGCGCGGATAACTTCCGGATCGTTAAGAGCCTCTTCCGCTGTTCCTTCGGAAAGAACCGTACCAAAGTTAAGAACGGTTATTCTGTCGCAAAGTCCTGCAACAAATTTCATATCGTGCTCGATAAGGAGGATGGTAATATCAAATTTGTCACGGATAAAACGAATAGTTTTTTCGAGGTCCTCGGTTTCGTGCGGGTTCATTCCCGCAGCAGGCTCGTCAAGTAAAAGAAGCTTCGGATTGGTTGCAAGCGCTCTTGCAATTTCAAGCTTTCTCTGTTTTCCATAGGGAAGGTTGCAAGCAAGATTGTTTCTTTCGTCCTCAAGTCCAAGGATGGAAAGAATTTCTTTTGCCTTTTGGCGCATTTCTTTCTCAACCTTAAAATGCCTCGGCAATCTGAATATAGATTCAAAAAGAGAGCATTTGTATTCGGGGCGGTGGTGGAGTCCTACCATAACGTTTCTGATAACCGTCATGTTGTTAAAAAGACGGATGTTCTGGAAGGTACGTGCAATTCCCTTGTGATTTATTTTATCCTGTGAAAGACCGCATATTTCCTCACCGTCAAGATAAAACGTTCCAAATGTCGGCTTGTAAACTCCGGTGAGAAGATTAAATATTGTTGTCTTTCCGGCGCCGTTGGGACCGATAAGACCGTAAATTTGATTTTTTTCAATTCGCAGATTTACATTCTGCGCAGCCTTAAGACCACCGAAGGATATTCCGAGCTCACGTGTTTCAAGTACGAACTGACTCATTATTTATCCTCCTTTGGTTTATCAGGATTATCGGGTTCAATATTATCAACTACGAAATCGGTTGAAAGTATTGCATCCATCTTAATTTTTGTGGGAACTACATCCCATCTTCCGGTATCATCACCTGAAGGCTTGTTTTTATTTTTGCTCCTTATCTTAAGAAGCTTTGAAATACTGTACTTTTCTCTGATATTCTTAAGAGCAGGTGCATTATTATATATAACTATTACAATAAGCACGAGTGCGTATATCATATCCTTAAGAACGGAAAGGTCACCTGTAAGGATAGTAGCAAGCTCATTGTTGAGAAGAGTAACTGCTGTTGCCGCGATAAGTGAGCCGGTAATATTACCCATACCTCCGAGAACTACTATTACGAGTATTTCGATAGAGTAGTTATAGTCGAAGGTTATGCTTTGAACGTTGTTCTGTGTATAGCTGAAAAGAACACCTGCAATACCTGCAAAAACAGCAGATACGATAAAGCCTACAAGCTTATAGGTGGTTACGTTGATACCTGTTGCTTTTGCCGCGATTTCGTTATCTCGAATAGCAGTTATTGCACGTCCGTGCTTACTTCTGAGTAGATTTTGTATTATAAACAGAGTAAGAAGTACGATAACAAAGCATATCATAAAGAAATATTGTCTGTCATAACGAGGAGTCGTAAGACCAATAGGACCGCCAAAGCTTTCAACGCTTGTATTCTGGAAGATTGTTCTTACAATCTCGCCGAAAGCAAGAGTTGTTATCGCCAGATAGTCACCCTTAAGGCGAAGGGCAGGGAGTCCTATTATAAATCCGCATATTCCCGCGCATATACCGCCAACGATAATTGAGATAAGAAGCGCGAGAATTCCGTTTCCGAGAGAGGGAACTATGAGGGCGGAAACTTTACCGCCGAGATATGCTCCGACACACATAAATCCGGCGTGCCCGAGCGAAAGCTCACCGAGAAAGCCTACAACAAGACTGAGTGATACTGCAAGTATCATGCTGATTGCTATTTTTTCAAGGTTGACCTCGGCAGATCTCGGGAGAAGTCCAAGCATTCCAAGTAGTGAAAAAATGATTGTAACTGCACCGATACCAATGTAGTTGATGTAGTGCTTCCATTTTACAGAGCCAAGAGAAAGCGACTTTTTATTGCTCATATTATACCTTCTCCCTTCTCTTCTTTCCAAGCAAGCCGGTCGGCTTAACAAGGAGGATTATAATAAGTATAGAAAATTCAATAGCATCGGTATAGGGGGATATTTCGGGAACTGACTGCGCAAAGCATTCAATAACTCCGAGCAAAAGACCACCCACCATAGCACCGGGGATTGAACCGATTCCACCGATAACCGCTGCGGTAAACGCCTTTATACCGGGGAGTGCTCCAAAGGTCGGTGTGATAGAGGGAGCTTGAAGCAGGAAGAAAAGGCTTGCAAGAGCCGCAAGTCCCGAACCGATAGCAAAGGTGAGCATAATTATGTTATTTACATTGATACCCATAAGCTGAGCTGCACCCTTGTCTTCGGATACGGCTATCATAGCACGCCCTACTCTTGAGAACTTTACAAAGAGGTTAAGTGCTATCATTACCGCAATAGAAGCTGCAAGAGTTATGATAGTTGAATAACCGATTGCAAGTTTTCCTATTTTCAGAAGACCGAGATCGGCGATATTAACGAATTTCGGTGCAGAACCGAATGCAATCTGTGCGATGCTTTGAAGAAGGTAGCTTATACCGATAGCAGTAATAAGAACCGCAAGGGGTGAAGAACCGCGAAGGGGCTTGTACGCTACCTTCTCGATAAGGACACCGAGAGCAATACAAAACAGAATTGATGCAATTATAGCAACTATCGGATTGATCCAAAGAAACACCAAAATTGTGTATCCGCCAACCATTATTATGTCACCGTGAGCAAAGTTAAGCATCTTTGCAATACCGTAAACCATCGTGTAACCGAGAGCTATCATGGCGTATATGCCGCCAAGGCTAAGACCGTTTACAAAAGTAATTAAGAATTCCATAGCTTTTCCTTACTGTGTTGAATAATAACTGCTGACACGAATGTCGTGCCAGCAGTTGTCAATCAAATATTTTTTATGGGTGAAAAATCAGTTGGAAGCAGTCTTAACGATATACTTAATAGCTTCCTTCTGAACGGTACCGTTGTCTGCCCAAGTAATGGTGGACTTGTCGTTGCCCTCGGTCTTACCTGTAATGCCGTGGAATACGAAAGAATCGCTTGTGAAGGTTTCCTTAAGAACCTCGCACATATCGGATGCGGACATATCTACGGTGATTTCCTTGCCCTGAGACTTAGCAAGCTTAAGAGCCTCGTAGATTGCGTATACGCAGTCATAAGCAGCTGCACCAAACTGGTTGAGGGGTTCTTTATCTTCATCGTATGCAGCGTTGTACTTAGCAATAAAGTCTGCTGCAGGACCGCTGGTCGCGGTAGAGTTGAAGTGAGAGAGGTAGGAGATTTCCTGCTCGATGGTGTTGATATCGAAGTTTTCGATAGCATCGATGCCGTCAAATCCGTCACAGCCGTAGTAAACCTGGATTTTGTTCTCAACTGCTTTTGCACCGGTCATAAACTGAGATGCCGGAGTGTAGTAAATAGGCATAAATACTACATCGCAGTCCTTAAGAGTCTGAATCTGAGAGGAGAAGATGGTAGCATCACCGGTGAAGGGGGCGGTTACAGGAGTTCCAAAGGAGCTGTCAAGGTTAGCAACGAAGTTGTTGTAGATACCAACAGAGTACTCGTCGTCAGACTTGTAGAAGATACCTACCTTCTTGCCCTTGTAGTTCTCGTTGAAGAACTTTGCTGCTGCGGTACCCTGGTTAGAGTCTGCAAAGCACATCTGGAAACCGTTTTCGTATTCGGGAATAGCGTCACCGGTTGCAGAGGGAGTAAGGAAGAATACGTTGTCTTCCTTGGAGAAATTCTTGAATTCGAGACCGGGCTTTGTGGTAACGGTTCCGAGAGAAACCTGCATGCCTGATTCGTAAAGGCTTGCATAGTGGTTTTCAACAAGGGTGGGGTCGTGCTTGTCATCACGCATGTCAAGCTCAAACAAAATACCGTCAAGGCCGCCTGCCTGGTTGATTTCGTTAACTGCGAGCAGAGCTGCGTTCTTTACTGCAATACCGTAAATTGCAGCACCGCCGGTAAGAGGACCGGTAAGACCGATCTTAATCTTTTCGTTTCCTTCAGCATAGTTGGTCTCACCACAGCTTGCGAACATACCGAGAGAGAGAACAACAACAAGAAGGAGCGCGATAATTCTAACGTGCTTCATATTGTTTACCTCCGTAATTTAAATGAATTTTTATTAGTATAAAAAGCACTATGCATATATTATACATCTTTTTTTCTGTTTGTCAAGGTTTTATTCATAATTTTTTAAAAAACAATCTATGAAAATAAATTAAATAAATATACAATATATAAATTAATGTACATATTAGCCGAAATTTAGTATCGTTTTTATACTTTACATTTGTTGGGTTTTATGATATACTCACTTAATAAGTATGCATTTAAAGGGAATATACAGTATGGATGAAATTTGGCAAAAAATGTATAGTGCGGCAAAAAGTGTGCAAAACGGGCGTCGGGTATCCGAATATGTTGAAGCCGGTGGAGTTGCCGCGGCAGTTCTTTCAGAATCCGGGAAAATATATACAGGTGTTTGCATCGATACCTGTTCAACTCTCGGTATATGCGCTGAACGTAACGCAATATTTAATATGTTGACTTGCGGTGAGCAAAGAATAAGTAGAGTGCTTGCAATAATGCCAAACGGTAAAGTTGGAGCACCCTGCGGTGCTTGCCGTGAGCTTATGGTGCAATTGATGCCCTCGGGATATGGAAAAATAGAGATTTTATGCGATTTTGATTCAGGTAAAGTGCTGACTCTTGATAAGCTTACACCCGAATGGTGGATAAAATAAAGGAGATTTTGATATGTATGAGCTTGTAAAACTTTCGGATATAAGTTATTATGTAGAAAGTCCGGCAAAGATAGGAATAATAAAACTTTCGGAAAACGAGGTTTGCTTAATAGATAGCGGAAGTGATAAGGACGCGGGCAAAAAGGTAAAAAAGATTTTGGATGCCGAGGGGTGGGTTCTTCGTGCGATATATAACACACATTCAAATGCCGACCATATTGGCGGCAACAAATATCTGCAAGGTGTGACCTCGTGTAAAATTTTCGCTCCGGGAATCGAGAGGGATTTTACCTGCCATCCGATTCTTGAGTCGGCATTTCTTTATGGTGGAAATCCCCCGAAAGAGCTTATGGGAAAGTTTTTGAAGGCAGAGCCTTCGGTAGCAAAGGAGCTTTCCACCGAAGTTATGCCTGATGGATTTGAGATTATTTTGCTTCCGGGTCATTTCTTTGATATGGTCGGCTTTCGCTCACCCGATGGAATAGTTTGGCTTGCCGATTGTCTTTCAAGTAAGGAAACTCTTGATAAATACGGAATCGGATTTATATATGACATAAGCGCATATCTGGATACACTTGAAAAGGTAAAAGAACTTAAAGCGCCGCTTTTCGTGCCCTCTCACGCAACTCCTACCGATGATATTTGCGAGCTTGTAGATTATAATATGAAGAAAGTATATGAGATAGCAGATAAGATTGTCGAATTTTGCGGTGAGCCTATTAATTTTGAGAATCTTCTTGCAAAACTTTTTGATTATTACGGACTCAAAATGACTTTTGATCAATATGCACTCGTAGGAAGCACCGTACGCTCATATCTTACATACCTCAAGAATATAGGCAGAGTTAGGTGCGAAATTGCAGATAATATGCTGCTGTGGGTCGAAAATTGAAATATTATACATATAAAAGAAAAGGAAAGAAAAATGTCAATAGAAAAGGTTAAAGAATATTTTTCGGAGCTTGGAATGGCTACCCGTGTAAAGGAATTCGATGTTTCAAGCGCAACGGTAGAGCTTGCGGCAGCTGCGCTTGGTTGTGAAGGATGCCGTATTGCAAAAACATTGTCTTTTATGATAGCCGATAAACCGATATTAATAGTAACGGCTGGAGATGCAAAGGTTGATAATCGTAAATATAAAGATAAGTTCAGCACGAAAGCAAAGATGCTCACCCCCGATGAACTCGTAGAGCTTGTAGGGCACGCGGTAGGAGGTGTTTGTCCGTTTGCAATTAAAGAAGGCGTTGCTGTTTATCTCGATATATCTCTGCGTCGCTTCGAAACCGTATTTCCTGCTTGTGGTAGCGCAAATAGTGCAATAGAACTTACAATCGACGAGCTTGAAAAATATTCGGGATATCTTGAATGGATTGATGTTTGCCGCGGTTGGTATGAAAAGGAAAATACTTAAAATTTAACACGCTCCCCCATTTTTTCTTGTTTTAACAAAAAATTGAATAAAACAAAGAAAGAGGCTTAGATTAATTTCTCTAAGTCTCTTTTTTTGTTTTTTGATGTAAAATAAAGTTTACAAATTTGTTGGTTTGATCAAACGGTCTGCGACTTGATAATTTCGTCGGCTAGTGGGGCAAGTGCGGTATTTTTGCCGATATCCTTTGCAAGACTTAATCGATATATTGCTTCGTCCTTATTTCCTGCTTTTTGCGCTGCGATTCCTTTTAAATAATTAACATACACCTCTGTTGCCTTTGAAGTTCCCCAACATTCAAGAGCTTCACTGAGAATACCGGCATCTTCTTCGTTATTATTTGCCAAAGCCGTGATAAGGCGCATTGATATCAGAATCATTTCGTTGGTTTTATAAATTTTTGAATTTTGATTTTTCTCTCCGAGTAATGCCTCGTATTCATCTACGATACTTGAAAGCTCGGTATATTTTCCAGAAAAATAAAGTGCACGTGACTTGTTGAAAAGTCCCACAAGCTTTGCGGATTTGCTTTTTCTTTCAATTAGCTTTTCTGCGTGTAAAATTGCATCTTCATAGTTTCCTATATAAAAATAATCCGCTGAAAGTGTTGCATCAAGATTTTTATCCTTGGTATTCAGCGCAAGGTTGAGAGCTAGGTGTTTGTGTGGGTCGCATTCGGAATTTAATGCTTCGTAAACCGGCATCGAAACACCGGTATAGAGCATTAGTGCCCCGAAAAGGCAAAGAATAAATATTATTCCGATAAGCACGGGATGAAGACCTTCGCTTGAATATATAACCTCGTCAAGCACAACAATCTCACTTGGTGATACAAGACTCATTATGAAAATTATGAGAATTATCGATACTATAAGAGCAATTTTGCGTTTTCTTTTGATTTTTTTTATAAGATCGCTATAGGTTTGATTTTTCATTTTTTCTCCATTTTAGAATAAATTAAACGGTAAAAATGCCGCAGCAACGGCAAAAATTATAGAGGGTAAAAGATTTGCTACGCGAATCTTCTTTCCCCAAACGAGATTCAGCCCTACGCAGAAAATAAGAATATTTCCTACAAGCGAAAGGTTGTGGAGCGCACTTTCGGTCATTATAGGGTGTATAAGTCGTGAAAGTGCGGTTACTCCGCCTTGAAGTAGGGCAACAGGCAGGGCAGAGAAGATAGTTCCTTTGCCGAGTGATGCCGCCATAACTATAATTATTATAAAGTCGAGTATGGATTTTGTTAAAAGGATTGAATAATCTCCATACATACCGTCATTTATCGAACCGACGATAGCCATAGCCCCTATGCAAACTGTGAGTGAGGCGGTGACGAAGCCGTCAACGAATTGTAGGTCTTTTGCATTTCCCGTTTTTCTTTTGAGCCATTCACCGAATTTTTCAATTCCGCCTTCGATGTTTATAAGCTCACCAACGAGAGCTCCAAGAGCAAGTGAGCCGATTATAAGGAAATCTCCACCCGAGATTATCTTACCGTTCTCGTCTATCGAAAGCATTTTCGTAAAAGCTCCTGCCATACCGATAAACAGTACCGCTATTCCGCAAACCTTTTGAAGAGTATCTCTATGCCGTTCGGAAAAGAGCTTTCCAAAAAGCATTCCGCATATTCCTCCGAGAATTATCGCTGCGGCATTAATTATTGTTCCAAGTCCGTACATAAATTCTAGTTACCCTTTTTCATAAAAAGCTTTTTTACATCGGTTGCCGCGAGAATACCGCATACAACAATAATTGCGGCACAAATAATGGTGAGCGGATCTAATATACTGAAATCTTTGAGAATAATTACCGTAAAAAGTATCGACCATGCAGTGTAGGTGATGTTAAGCGCCATAGCACGAGATGCACCGATTTTGGCAATAGTTTTGTAATAAAAAAGATATGACACCGTCGCTGCGAGCGCGGCAAGAGCTATTGTCGGTAAGACCATGCCGCTTTCTTGATAAAAAATTCCCGAAGTCAGATTCCATCCTCCGATACAAGGGAGAATTATCAATCCGTAAATCAGAGCAGATGTCATCTGCCTTATGTTCAGCGCATATTCGTTTGTTATTGTCGGATCCTTTAAGCATTTAGCAAGTATAACCGCTTCAATTCCCCAACCGAAGGCGCACATCAAGGCACCAAGAAAACCAAACCAGAAATTCTCAATGTTAAGCGTCGGAGAATAACTCAGACCGTAAACGCCCAAAAGCGTCATAACAAGAAAAATCCATTGATACCACTTAACTCGCTCTTTAAGAAAAATGCATGCAAGTGCTGTGCCTATCGCAGGATATACAGCACTTGCAACGGCTCCAACCGATGCGCCCAGATATTTCACAGCCATAACGTAGCCGGTCATTCCGATTGGTCCGCCAATAGCCGATGCGATTACAATCCATTTAAAACTCGGACTTTTAAAGGCGGAAAACAGTCCCTTAATCCTTCCACGCGCGGTGTTGTATATGAGCATATATATTGCGGAGCAAACATCGTGTAAAAAGGTTGCGACAAACGGCGCAAGAAATATAGCCTCCTCACCGGATACCAAAGGGGACATTCCAAGTGCAATTCCGAGCACTACCGTTTCTAACGCCCAGGCGATGCCCGCAAAAATTCCCGTAAGCATGTACTTTACTCCAATATTTTAGTAAGCTCTGATATTTTTGAGATTACAGCATCTGCATAAGGTGCGAGCTGTGCGCTACCAACATCATTTGTGGCGACTCCGATAACCGAGATGCCTGCATTTCTTGCAAATTTTATGTCGGTCATCGTATCACCCACCATAAGCATATTATCTTTTTTTATTCCGCTAAAGAGCGAAAAATCGTTAGCACAGAATGGGTTCGGCTTTGTTGGATTTATACCGTCATCGGTATAAATTTTATCAAAAAGCTCTAAAATACCAAGGTTGTTTAGGCACTTCCGAGTAATATGTTCGTTATCGGTTGTAACAACCGCCAATAGCTTTCCTCGTGCCTTCAATTCGCGTAGTGCATCGGCAAGCCCCTCGCAGGTGGGCGCAACTTTGCCTGAATCCGCAGATTCATTGTATGCCTTGATGAGTGTATCCGTAACGTAGGGAAGCGAAACATCGCACCCGTGCTTTTTCAAAATATCAAAGGTAATTTCGCCCATCTCATCATAAGTGCCCTTACATAAAACACCGTTTATATCGGTCTTTCCGTTATGAATGCCGAATGCTTCAAGTATCTCGTCAGGCAGTATATTTTTTATATTAAGTGCCGAAAGCGTTTTCTCGATTGCCACCTCGGAAACCGAAACCCAAAACGCATCAAAATCAATAAGCGTTCCGTCCTTATCGAAAATTATAGCATCAATTTTCATTTTTTAATCTCCATACTTATTGGCAGATTAATTTTAGCACAAACGATATAAGTTGTCAATGGAATTGCCTTAAATATTAAAGTTCGGGATAAAAAAGAACTCCCCAAGAATAAGTCCTTGAGGAGTGGTGTTGTAGAGTTTTTACAAATATAATTTATCTTTTATGAGTTGCTGTTTATCCTACAGCGGCAGTTTTATTCATCTGTGAAGACATTCTTAAATCGGAGAAATGTTAGTAATAGCAGCATAAGAGGGGAGCGTCAAATGAACGATTACGTATGCAGCTGTGAATGATTCGCTTTCAACCTCTCGAGATTCATATGTTGTTCCATAATCCTTTGTATAGGTAACGATGTATTTTTTCATAAGTCCTCCTTATAGATCTTTCATAACCATTATTGCCTCGCCCTGAATTGTAAGCCGTTCGCGGTTGCGCCCGCTGATAACAATTGGCTCCATCTCATCGTTTTCGGGGATCAAGTAGATTGCGTTTTTGTCTTGTTTAAATCTTTTTAGTGTTGTTTCCGAGTTGTCGTAAAGAAATGCGGCTATCCGCCCCTCGCGCACACTTTCGCATCTTTTGATAAGCACGAGGTCACCGTCATCGATGCCTGCATTTATCATGGAGTTGCCTCTTGCGCGAAGAAGAAAAAAATCACCGTTTCCGATAAGCACTGTCGGCATTCTGATGCTCTCAAGCTCTGCATCGCACACCTCGTTAAGCATACCGCAGGGGATTGAATTTCCCATTAACACGCGGCTTGTGCCCTCGGTCGCACCGCGCATATAGTCGGTAATGATACCGCGGTGACCATCGTATTCAATTTCACCGCGCTCACAAAGCTCTCGCAAGTATCTTTGTACCGTTGGTCTGGAAATTCCCGTGCCGGATTCGATCTCTCTTGTGGTGGGCGATCTTCCGATATCATCATAATATTGATTAACGTAATTCAAAATTGCCGAATAATTGGCGGTGTTTTTTGATCTCATTTCGCCCTCCTTTTTTATTTGAGCCATTTGGCTCATTTAGATTATATATTAAATTTTACAGATTGTCAAGTGCTTTTTCGAAAAAATCGGAAAATTTTCAAACGTTTTCCATGCTTTAACGCAAAATATTGCAATACGAAAAGTTATGGGCAGGGATGAGCCTCTTTATTTAATTGCTCGATGTAAAAGCTATGAGGTATAAATCTCCCAAATCTCGCGCTCCAAAAAGAAAGAATAGGCTAGCTCAAACACAGTAAAATGTGTTTGGACTAGTTTCTTTTTTTGCATTTTGACATCAACGAAAA
>CAYRJG010000059.1:0-12931 GCA_964424525.1 uncultured Ruminococcus sp. | reverse complement strand
CAAACTGTCAAATTTTTCGATTTTAGGATAGCATATACTAAATAAAATGTCAATATTAAAGATTTAAAATCCGCTATTTTTCTGCGTGTTATTGAAAAAAACAAAAGGATATGTTACAATAAGAAAAAATCCATTTTGAGAGGAAAGAAAATGATAAACGAGCAGCAAATTAAACAATATTCGACCGAAAGCCTTGAAGCCGTAGTTGCTTTAATAAAAGATCTTTGTGCAATTCCTGCTCCTTCGGGAGATGAGTTGCGCCGCGCGGAATACTGCCGTGATTATCTTAATTCGATAGGTGCTACGGGCGTATATATAGACGAGGCATATAACTGCGTCTATCCTATGAACGCAGAAGGGTGCGATGAACTGACTGTTTTTGTGGCTCATACGGATACCGTTTTCCCCGATACCGAAAAAATGCCGTATTCCGATGACGGAGAAATTCTTCGCTCACCCGGAGTAGGAGATGATACTGCAAGCCTTGCGGTTATGCTCGTTTCGATAAAGTATCTCTTGAAAAACAATTTCAAACCAAAGCGCGGAATACTTTTTGTTGCAAATTCATGTGAAGAGGGACTTGGCAACCTTAAGGGCACAAGAAAAATATTCGAAGACTATAAGGGAAGAATTTCCGAGTTTGTAAGCTTTGACGGAAAAATAGGTCAGATAGTAAATGAATGCGTTGGCTCGCATAGATACGAAGTATCCGTAAAAACTCCGGGCGGTCATTCTTACGGTAATTTCGGAAACAGAAATGCAATCGATGTAATTGCAGAGATGGTAAAGGAAATATTTTTAATTGAGCCGCCTACCTGCGGGGGTTACAAAACTACTTATAACGTCGGAACTATAAGCGGCGGTACGTCGGTTAATACTATTGCAGAAAATGCGGAAATGCTTTGCGAATACCGTTCGGTAAGTGCCGAATCACTCGCAATTATGAAAAAGAAATATCACGAAATATTTGAAAAGGAAAGAGCCGACGCAACCGTTACGGTTCGTATAGTCGGTGAGCGCCCCTGTATGGAGGGGGTAGACGCAGATGCCCTTGATGCACTTTGTAAAAAATGCGGGGCAGCTATGCTTGAGGTTACGAATGAGCCTGTAAAATTTGCCACGGGTTCAACAGATTCCAATATTCCGCTATCGCTCGGTATTCCATCTGTTACCACCGGAGTATATATCGGCGGTGGCACTCATACAAGAGGAGAGTGGGTTGAGCGCGCATCTCTTGTGCCGGGACTCGAAATTGCACTCAAAACAATATTTAATGTATGCTTCTGATGATAAAACAGGGCAGAATGGAGAAATGATATGAAATTCACCGCAGCTGGGGATGCAATTATTCAGAGAAGAATTCCCGAGGATTTTGAAGGATATGCAGAGCTTTGCCCCTATATTGAAAAAGCGGATGCCGCATTTTTTAATTTTGAAACCACCCTTAACCGAGAGGGAGAATGCCGCACATCTCAAAGGAACGGCGGAACATACCTTCGCGCAGTTCCCGAGGTCGCGATTGATCTTAAAAAATTCGGCTTCAATCTTACTTCATTTAACAATAATCACGCTCTTGACTTTTTCTATGACGGACTCGAATCCACTCATGAGGCAATTGAGGAAGCGGGATTTGTTCAGGCAGGCGTAGGCAGAAATCTTGCGGAGGCATCCGCGCCTAAATACCTTGAAACAAAGAACGGCAGGGTAGCACTTATAGCCGTAAATACCTCCTTCAATATTGAAAATATGGCGGGCGCGCAATCGGAAAGAAGCCCAGGCAGACCAGGTGTAAACGGACTCCGCATCAATAAGTATATGAAGGTCACAAAGGATGAGTTGACATTTATAAAGGAGCTTTCCGAGCGCACCAAGATAAATGCTCAATACGATATCGAAAGCCGTGAGGGGTATCATCCTGTTCGCCCTTCAAACGAGGCGGCTCTCGGTGAGATGAAATTCGTTCTTGGTGATGAATCCGAGTATGTAATGGAAATAGAAAAGGCAGATATCGAAAGAGTTAAAAAGGCGATTTTTGAAGCAAAGCTTCAGGCAGATTATATAATTATTTCGATTCACTCGCATCAAATAGCCGGAGATAAAAAGGAAAATCCGGCGAAGTTCCTCGTGGATTTCGCCCACACCTGCATAGATGAGGGCGCTAATGCCGTAGTAGGCCACGGTCCGCATCTTCTTCGCCCGATAGAGGTCTATAAGAACAGTCCTATATTTTATTCTCTCGGTGACTTTGTTCTTGAGCTTTACAGCATTGAATATGCTCCTGCGGAATTTTTTGCCCGTTATAATATGCCGATAAATTCAACCGTTCACGAGCTGCTTAAAAAGCGTTCAAAGGATTTTACGGTCGGACTTATGACGGATAAAAGGATGTTTATGAGCGTTATTCCGCTTTGGGAAACCGAGGGGACAAAGCTTACCTCCTTGAAGCTTGTGCCGATAATGCTTTCAATGAACGGCAATCGCTCCGAGATAGGACTTCCAAGACTTGCATCTCCCGATGATATAATCGGCTATCTTGCTCCGATGTGCGAGCCGTGCGGTGTTCGGCTCTCTGTGTCGGATGACGGTAAGCTCATAGATTGCAAGTGGTAAAATCCGAAAACGTAAATATAATAAAGAAAAATCTCAAAAACCAAAAATGAAGCACGGTGCTAGTTATGCACTCCGTGCTTCATTTTTGGTTTTGTTATTTATTTTAAAGAAGAGATGCACTGTCTGCATCAAGATAGAGCTTTGCGTTATCCTGAGTGCGGAGAATACTTGCAGGACAATGCTCGTCAATTGAGCCCAGAAGAGTTTCGCGAACAGCCCAAGCCTTGGTGGGGGCGGGAACTATACAGAAAAGATAGGGTGCACGAACAAGAGTTGGAACGGTGAGCGTGAGCGCATGCGTGGGAACGTCATCTATTTTAGCAAAGCAGCCGTCATTTACCTGCTGATTGCGGCAGATATCGTCAAGCTCAACTACCTTAACTGTTTCCTTGTCAGCAAAGTCGGCAACACCGGGGTCATTGAATGCTATATGACCGTTTTCGCCTATTCCCATAACTACGATATCGGTGAGGTTATCGTTCAAAATCTTTGAATATCTCTCACACTCCGCTTCGGGATTTTTTGCCGTAGAATCTATGTAATTCACGCTCTTGAAGGGAGCAAGACCGAATATATGATCGCGAAGGAAATTACCAAATCCCTGCGGTGCATCTGCTGCGAGTCCTACGTACTCGTCCATGTGATATGCGTTAACTCTGTTCCACTCGATCGTTTTGTCGGTTGCAAGCGCGTACAGAACGTCATTCTGCGAGGGAGCCGCTGCAAATATAATATTTATTTCATCCTTCTCTGAAAGAAGCTCCTTTATTTTTGCGGCAATATCGCGTGCCGCAGCTTCTCCCATAAGGGTGCGGTTTTCATAAATTTCAACTAAAAGCTTATCTTGATAAAAAGATTTCATTATAAATTCCTTTCCTAATAAAGCGTTTTCTTATATTTTAACATATATTCTTTACAAAGTAAACACAGAAAATAAACAAAAATATTGCAAATTGTAAACTGATATGATAAAATTAACATATATAAAAGAAGGTGAGCGCACGTCGGGCTTTTCCCTGAGCCTTTTTGAAAAGGAGAAAATTGATGGAAAATATAAGATCGAATCATTATAAGCCTACAGATCCCGTTTCTGTTGTGCCGCTTGGCGAATACGGCATAGCTGAAGCAAAGGCGGCACTGAATGAGCTTCTTTTGCCGATAGGCGGTCTTGATTTTGTGAAAAACGGTATGACCGTTGTGATAAAGGCTAACCTTGTTTCTGCTATGAAGCCTGATGAAGCGGCAACCACGCATCCTACTCTTATATGCGCCCTCACCGAAATGCTTTGTGAGCGCGGTGCACGCGTTATAGTCGGAGATAGCCCGGGTGGACTTTACAATTCGGTTTTCGTGGGCAGGGTATATTCGGCATCGGGTATGCGTGAGGCAGTTGAGCACGGAGCAGTTCTTAACGATGATTTTTCAGAAAAGCAGGCTAACTACCCCGAAGCGGTAGTGCTTCGCGATTTTGTATATACAGGGTATCTTGATAAAGCGGATTTTATAATCAATTTCTGTAAGCTTAAAAGCCACGGAATGATGGGAATGTCGTGTGCTGCAAAAAATATGTTCGGTGCAGTACCGGGCGTTATAAAGCCGGAATATCATTATCGCTTTCCGAAATATGAGGATTTTGCGGATATGATACTCGATCTTGATGAATATTTTCATCCGATCCTTTCAATAGCAGATGCCGTTGTAGGAATGGAAGGAAACGGCCCAACAGCCGGAACACCGCGAAAGCTCGGATGTCTTCTTGCATCTCATTCACCGCATACCCTCGACCTTGTTGCGGCAAAGATAATCGGTATGGACTCGAAGAGTATACCGACTCTTGATGCGGCGTACCGCCGCGGTCTGATTCCCGAAACGGTGGAAGACGTAGAGCTTTTCGGTAGCATAAAGGAGCTTATTCTTGATGACTTCGAGCAGGTTGTAGAGCGCAGATCGATGCTTTTTGCAGGTGACGGAAAGAGTCCTGTAAAGCGATTGTTTTCAAAGTTCGCAGGGGCAATTCTGAAAACCAAGCCAAAGCTTGTAAAAAACATGTGCGTCGGTTGCGGTATATGTGCTAATATATGTCCTGCCAAGGCTATCGTTATAGAAAATAAAAAGGCGAAGATTGACCGCAAGGCTTGTATCCGTTGTTTCTGCTGTCAGGAGTTCTGCCCCAAGAGCGCGATGAAGGTAAAGCGCACCGCTATTGCAAAGATCTTCCACGGAGAGAAAAAGTCCAAATAAAATAAAACTATACGGCAGAAGCACATTTTGGTTGCATCTGCCGTATTTCTTATGTGATTATTTTGCCACGTCATCCTTATTCCATCTGAAATTGCCGCGCACTCCCATAAGCTCACCGTAATAAACGAAGGAGTCCGGGGATTTTTTGACAATATCGAGAAGCTCGGGTATCTGCCTTATGTTGATAACAGATATTATTATATCGTATTCCGAATCACTATACATTCCGTTGCCTTTTATAATCGTAGCACCGTGTTTGAGATTATAAATTATCTCCTGCTTTATAGATTCGGGATTTTTGGTGACTATTTTGACCTCTATTGCGTTTCTCTTATCCTTGAGAAGATATCCTGCAAATTTATCGAATACGTACATGTGGATAAAGGAGAGCAAAATACTCGTTAAGTCCTTATAAACAAAATAGGAAAAGCCTGCTATAATATAGCATATTATTGAAATTACTCTTTCTATGTTAAGATAGGGGCGCTTTTTCTGTATCATAGAAGCAACAATATCAATGCCTCCGCTTGATGCACCTATCTTAAGCATAATTCCGGTTCTTACTCCCAGAATAACGCCTGAAAATATCGCGGCAATAAGCCGCCCGTCGTGGGAATCATAGCTGTAAAAATTGATATTTTCAAGAATAACGATAAAGGAAGAGGCGAGAATGGTGAAAATTACAGTATAGATAACGTATCTTTTTTTCAGTATAAACCATGCAATAAGGAGCAGGGGAAGATTGAAAATAAGTGTATAATATCCCGCGCTTAATCCGGTAGCCTCTTGAAGCATTGTTGCTATACCGTCAATTCCACTCGGTGCCATATTGGCAGGATATACGAAAATATGCAATCCAAGTGCCGAAAGTGCCGCCGCACATATAACGAGTAAGATATTTGTGAGTTCTTTAAATACGGATTGTCTGTTCAAATTAAGGTCACTCCTCTATGTTTTTTCACCTTTATTATAGAACTTTAATATCCGTATTGTCAATAGATTTTGATAAAAAACATTTGCGTATCGCGGAATAAAGTCACCCAAAGTACGCAACACAAATACACATGGCTGTGAAACAAAGAAAAAGACGGAGAGGGGGGACCTTCCATAAAGCAGGTTTACCTGCCGCAAAACAAAAGGAGTACGAGCAATTTTGTTCGTACTCCTTTTCACACATCTCGCCCTGCAAGGTATAGTGTGTTACACCTTATAGGTTTACTGTCGTAAGGTAAGACTTTTTAGTGATATGCCTCGCGCAGCTCGGCGTGATATTTTTGCTTCGCAAAAGTGATATTGCTCCCGATGGTCGCAGTGATATTCTATTCGCCTTTGTAACATCAAACGCGCGTAGCGCATATTACTGCCGAAGGCAATATCACGCGCGAAGCGCATATCACTCGCCGTAGGCGAATAGAGTTGGGCGACCTGCTTTTTCGTAGGTCGCCCCAGGGAATTCTCCGTCTTTAGTAATTTTTTGCGCGTAAATTATTCTTCCTCTGTCGCTGCCGTCGGATCTGCATCTATCTTAGGCATATCCATGCGCTTTCCTGTAACCATTTTGCAAAGTGCAAAAAGTGCGATTACGTTAGGAATAACCATAAGGTAGTTGAAGAAGTCGGTGAGGTTCCAAACGAGGTCGTTCTGGAGAAGCGAGCCGAGAAATACGAATGCAACAGCGACGATAGAGTATACTATGGTTGCCTTCTTGCCAAAGAGATGCTCGAAGTTAACCTTACCGAAGTAGTTCCAGCTGATGATGGTCGAGAATGCGAAGAAGAAGAGGCAGATAGCTACGAATACACTACCAATTGCGTCTGCTACGGCTTCGGGCATAATTTGTGCGAAGGTAATAGAGAACGCGTACTGTGCCATATTAGCAGTAGAGAAGTCTGCTGCGTTTTGAAGCATAAGAGCTTCATGGTCGATTGCACTGCCGAGTATTTCGCCGGTGGGACCTACGATAGCATCCACTCTGCAGTAAAGGGTGGTTATAACTACGAGAGCTGTCATGGTGAGAACCACGAATGTATCGATAAATACGCCAATCATAGCAGTGGTCCCTTGGGTGTGAGGATCTTTAACGTCTGCAAGTGCGTGAGCGTGGGGAGTTGAACCCATGCCGGCTTCGTTAGAGAATAGACCTCTCTGTGCACCCTTACTGATCGCAAGCTTTATAGCATAACCGATTCCACCACCGATGATGGCGTTGGGAACGAATGCATACTTGAAGATCATACCGAATGCTTCGGGGAGATATACGATGTTAATAGCGAGAACGAGAAGACCGCCTACAAGGTAGAATGCTGCCATGAGGGGAACGAGCTTTTCGTTAACCGATGCAAGTCTTTTAACACCACCAATAAGAATTAAAGCAGAAAGTACAGCAACGAGAATACCAGTTATAAGAGTAGCAAGAGTAATGGAATGACCCAAGAACTCAAAGAGTACAAGCTCGGTATTAAATGCATCCTTAAATACGCCGTTGATGTTGGTTGCGATAGAGTTTGACTGAACCATAGCACCCATAAATCCGAGTGCGATAACCGCAGCAACTGCAAAGAAACCTGCAAGGAACTTACCGAAGTTGTTCTTAAAAGCCGTCTTTATGTAGTAAACGGGACCGCCGACGATCTCACCGTTTGCATCGGTAGTTTTTGTCTTTTGAGCAAGAACAGCCTCTGCATAAATTGTTGCCATACCAAGGAATGCAATTATCCACATCCAGAATATTGCACCGGGACCGCCGATGAAGATCGCACCGCAGGCACCAACGATGTTACCGGTACCAACCTGTGCGGCTATTGCTGTTGCGAGAGCCTGAAATGAGGAAAGTCCTGATTCTTTGTGGTTGCCCTTGAGCTTTATTTTTCCGAAAACATTCTTCATACCTTCGCCAAAGCAGCGTATCTGCACGAACTTGGTCTTAATAGTAAAGAAAAGACCTACGCCAACAAGGAGAATGATGAGGATGTAGTCGGAAAGGTATGAATTTACTTGTGAAATGAAATTGTTTAATGCTTCCATTTTTTTAAAATCCTTTCGTTCTATATACCTAAAAATAAAAAGTCACCGACAGTATCGGTGGCTCTAAAGAATAGATTTGAACAAGCAAAACATACGTGCAGATCTGTAATGCTTGCCTCTGTCCTTTTGCCTGAGAGATTCGGCTTTCGCCTTGCACCTTCGGCACCCATTTAAGGGATTCTCCAGAGCTCCTCAGCAAGACGGTTTCGATTTCGATTCCGAATGCTTCAATGGAAACTGTTATTAATATTCTATCACAAATTTGTTAACATTTCAATATGCAATTTATACAAATTTACGAAACATTTTAGACAAAAAGACAAGTGTTTGCACATAACGGACAAAAATCATAATAAAAGACAGAAAGAACGGGATGCGGTGTTTTTCATAAAGCAGTTTTACCTGTCGCAAAAACAAATAGGGGTTCACGCGGTAAACTTCACTTGCCCGTATGGGCAAACTTAGTTGGGTGACCTGCTTTATCGTAGGTTGTCCATGCTATTTTTAATTCTATTGACATTCGGTGCGCTTTGTGATAGAATACAAGGCGTAAAATATTTCACCTACGGTGAAGGAGAAAATTTATGTCTTGTAAAGAAATATCGCCTAACGGTACCTGGGAAATGGAGTTTTCGAAGGATACCTATAAAAGTGAGGTTGAGCCGGAATTTTCAGGCTGTGTAATTAAAAATGCCGTTCCCGCGTATTGGGAGGATATGACGGACGCCCTTCAGGAAACCTTCCTCTATCAGGATCTTGTATGGAATCCGAATTACGCGCCTCTCTCTTATCCTATGGCGGGATACGTTCCGGATATGTCGCTTCCTAATATTTTCGGATGCTTTTTATATCGCCGTACCATAACCGTGGACACTTTGCCCGAAGGCTATGCAAAGCTTACGGTAGGCGGTGCACAGAACGCGTTTTCGGTATGGATAAACGGCAAATTTCTCGGTCGCCACGAGGGATTTTCCACACCATTTGATTTCGATATTCCCGATGGCGTTTTGAAGATTGGCGAAAATGTGATTACGCTTGCGGTTTCGAATACCCGTATATACGGATATAAGGATAGGCTTATTTCGGGATGCACAACTCGCGCTGCAAATGATTGCACAGGCGGCATATACGGTGATGTTTCTATAAAATTCTATTCTGTGCCGCTTGAAGAAATTTGGGTGAATACCGAAAAAGATATGTCCGCCTTCACGGTTAATATAAATTCAGCTCTTCCCGAGGATGCGAGCGTTACGGTTTTTGACGGTGAAAAAGTAGTTCGAGAGGGAATAATCTCAAAAGGCGATACCCAAATTTCCTTTTTCTGTGATAATCTTAAATTTTGGTCGCCTGCTTCTCCGCATAGATATACCGTTAAGGTTGCTTGCATGGGAGCGGCACTTTCTCATAAGTTCGGTATTCGCCGCCTTACTGCCGATGGAATCAGATTAAGGCTTAACGGCAAGCTTATTATCGCTCGCGGAATCTGTGAGCACGGATACTATCCTATTACCGTTCATCCTCCGCGTGATAAGGGATATTACCGCAAGGTCATTTCCCGAATTAAAGAACTCGGTTTCAATATGATAAGATTCCATACGTGGGTTCCTATGGCAGAGTATATGGAGGCGGCTGATGAGCTCGGTATCATTATGGAAGTGGAAACTCCTAATAATACCCCCGTTTCGGAATGGGAAAAGGTTGTTCGCTATTGCCGTAAATATACCGCCCCCGTGATGTATTCAACGGGAAACGAAATGATGATAGACGAGGATTACATAGAGCATCTTCGTGCTTGCGCAAATCTCGTTCATACCGTGACCGATTCGCTTTTCTCTCCGATGTCTGCTATGCGCGGAATAGAGTATTACGATTACGGCGACTGTATGGTTGAAGAGCCTTTCATGCACAATCCGAAGCGTCTTGCCGTTATTTCGGAATTCTGCGATCTTTATAATAGCTATCCCAACGGTTGGCTCAGTTATTTCTCCGCATCGGCAGATCCCGAATACATAGATAAATGTAACGTTATCTACAAAAAGCCGCTTCTCAGCCATGAGATATGTATTAACGGTACTTACTGTGACCTTTCTTTAAAAGACCGATATCGCAATTCGAGAATCGGAAAAACCGAGCTTTATTCTTCGGTAGAGCGCCATCTCGAAAAGAAGGGACTTATAGATAAAGCACCTCTTTATTATAAAAATTCTTCGGAATGGCAGCGCCGACTTCGTAAGATGTGCTTTGAAGCCGCAAGAAGGTGCGATACCCTCGCCGGATATGACTACCTCGGGGATATAGACCATCATTGGCATACGTTTGGTTATTGCGTTGGTATGATGAATGAGTTTTACGAATTAAAGCCGGGCGAAACCACCGAAAACGTAAGGCGCTATAATTCCGATGCCGTTCTCCTTGCCGATCTTCCGTATAGTGTAAACTATGAATGCGGAGCACGTGTTGAAATACCGCTTCATATATCAAACTATGCAGAGGATATAAGCAAAGCCACGCTTCACGTGATTCTTTCTGACGGAGAACGTGTATGGCTTCGCCGTGATATTCGAATAGGTGCACTTCCCGTTGGAGAGATTACCGAGCTTTGCCGCCTTGCCTTTAATATGCCGAGGAGCGAAAAGCCGCTTGCACTCAAGCTTGCGGTTCTTCTTTCGGGTGGAAATATTGAAATAAATAATGAATGGGAGCTCTATGCGTTCCCGAAGGCAGATACCCGTGTTCCGAATGCTCTTAAAAAGAGTGCTATAACCGTTTGCGACGATATTGGCGAGAGGGAATTGCTTTCGGCGATGAAGAGAGGGGAGAGCATCGTCCTCTTTGGCAGCGGTCCTTTTGCAACGCTCGATACATCCTTCCAGATAGCCCTCGCAGGTAGAACGGCAGGACATCTTGGAACGGTGATTGGTGATAATCCGCTTATGGAGGATTTTCCGCATTCCGGTTTCTGCTCTTGGCAGTTCCGCGGCATGCTTGACGGTGGTAAGAGCGCAGTTATAGATTTTCCGGACATTCCGTTCGAGCCGCTTATTGAGTCTGTGAGCACATATAAATATGCTCGTCGCGAGGCGCTTGTTTTTGAATATAAGATAGGAGAGGGAAGACTGCTTGTATGTACCTTAAATCTTGATGATGAGGACAAGGGAGCTCGCTGGTTCAAAAAGCATATTTTTGATTATGTGGCAAGCGAAAGCTTTTCTCCAAAGTGTACGCTTACGTTTGAACAGCTTGAAGCACTCTTCAATACCAATCCCATTTACGTTGAGCAAAATTCAAATCTTGCACGCAATACAAATGACCCGACAATGTAACCACTTGGACAGAATATCCAAACAGTTAAAAATGTATTTTTTGCAAGAGGCTGAGTTGATTGTCTGATTAAAAAATTCGACTCGGCATTTGAATAAAATACGGCAAAAAACACAAGGCAGACGGAATTTGCCGTCTGCCTTGTGTTTTTGTTGCTTCAACAAAATATGAATTATAAAAGAAACTTTGCGGTTTTAATAAATGCATTCGCTTAATTCTGTATAGCTTGTATACAGATGCTTGTATAAGGGTTATTAGTCGGATTTTGTAGTATCATACTTTAATTCTATACCGTAAAATTCCTCATAAACTTTTTTGGAAAAAGCAAAGCATTCTGCCATCATTTTTTCTGCGGCATCTCTCTTTTTGAGCGTAGGATCGGGATATATCGGCTCACCGACGTGCGGGGTATAAATCTGCACCGGAAATCCGTCGGCACCTATATATTCGCTATCTGTGAGCGTAATAAAACACGGAACAACAGGAACACCGCTTTTAACTGCGATTTCATACGCACCGATTTTATGCGGTTTAGGCTTGCGGTAATTCCACCACATGCTTTGTTCCGGATATATAAGAACGCAGTTACCCTCATTGAGGATCACACCGAGTGCGTGAACCAGCTTTCTCATAGTTGCAAGATTAGAACTGAGTGGAAGGGTGTTGCAGTTTCGCATAAGAAATCCGAAATATCCGGGAAAGCTTGTATAATTGCCCTCGCGGATGATTCTATACATTCTTTTTTTGCGTCCCGAAATATCAAAAACGCGTTGCATAACGAAGCTGTCAAATGCATTGAAGTGATTGCAGGTGAGCACGCAACCGCCTTTGACAGCACTAAGATTTTCTGCTCCGATTGTATCTGCGAGTATGATCTGCTTGTTTTTTTCTGCCTTGTTAAAGAATGAGTATGCAGATTTGAACGCGATAAATCTTTTGATTGCATTTATCGGTCCGCGTTTGAAATAGTCGATATCTTCGGGGTTTAGAGGCTTGCCTTCGGGATCTTCCTCAACGTCCTTGTCAAAGATTCCTTTTTCTTCATATTCTTTGATTTTTTCTAACACCCGAACTCTATCGGGAGCTAATTCACGGATGTCACTCATTTGCTGTTACCTCTGCTTTAAATCCTTACGGTATCTTCGATTGCTTTTAAGATGTCTTTGATAGTGTTTATTATACGAAGATTTTCTTCTTTTTCGTTAGATTCTCTTATTGCGGCGATGGATATCATCTGGGTTTCTTGGTTTGACTTTGCTATTTTTTCATCGTCGTATTCGCGTCTTTCCTTGAGAATTTCATCCTCAAATCCACTTTTCTTTGCATATTCCCAGAAAAGCTCCGAGTAAGGAATACCATTTTTATGCCAAGGCTTGTTGTCGAGATTGTAATGGATGAGCTTGGGTTCTGACGAACCAAGCTCGAAATTCGGCATGCAGTTCCATTCGGGGTTAAGATGTTTTGTTCGTCCGTAACAAATTGCATTCAAATAATCCTGATCTTGCGCAATATCGAATTTTATCTTTTCGAGCATCGTTATGAAAATTTGCTCAAAGCCTATTTTACGCATTTTATCAAGGTTCATAAGAAGAACACCTGCGTTAAAATACTCTATATCACGGGTAATTCCAACGCGCTCTCTTACGTATTCTTTTAAGCAATCTATCTTTTGAACAAATCCATCGGTTATAGCTCCAACAAGATAATCATCAAGCGGTGTATCGTAAAGCTCGGA
>CAYRJG010000058.1:0-12986 GCA_964424525.1 uncultured Ruminococcus sp. | reverse complement strand
ACCCCTCATCAATCAACTGATGTCGGGTAACATCACAGGAGGTTAAATTATGGCAAAGACCAAAGCATTTGAAAATCTGGAAACTGCCCCTACTGTGGCAAGTGTGGCGCCTGATGAGAGAAAACGCCAGTTGCGCGAACTTGAATACCGCCGTTTAAGTGTGGCGAGTGCCGTCGAGGTTATTCTCGACGATTACCGTAAGGCAGGGGGAAAACACGCCCCCGGTCGTCGCAGAAGTAAAATCGGAAAGGGTAAAAACGACTATCGCGGTTGATTTTCCCTTTCCAAAAAAGGAGACATTCTTAGCGCATCACTCTAAAGGACAGTTTTCAGAAATACGGTATATCTCGAAAGAGGTATGCCGTATTTTTGCGTTTGTGTTCACAAATGCAGTGCTTGTCAGGAAAATTGACAAGTCATAGATGAACATAAAAAAAGCAGAGGCTTTTCCTCTGTGTCGGAAGGTAATCGAAAGGACAGAAAGCGTATTAAGTGGTGTTTTTAGCGGAGAATAACAAAATACACTTGTGTTTTTTCATCTTATGTGCTATAATGTTATTGAGATGATTTTGAGAAGGAGTATACTATGAATACAATTATTCTCCCGAAGGATTTAGAAGAAAAGATATATAAGGCAACCAGCTTTTTTTGGAACACACGAACAAATCAAATAAAAAAACAAGTATCTTTAAACAACCACGATCAGGGCAACCGCGGGGCAGTTACAGGCGGAAAACAATTGGATGGTTTTGTGGATTTAGTTAAAGATATTTTAATTTTAAATGGCATTGACGAGCAGTACATCCATACCACTTCCGATGTGGAATTGCCGGGATATTATCGGCCTAATAAAAAGTGGGATTTACTAATCGTAAAAGATAATATTCTCATAGCTGCTATTGAGTTTAAAAGCCAAGTTGGGCCCTCGTTTGGTAACAATTTCAACAACAGAACGGAAGAAGCAATGGGAAGTGCGTTGGATATTTGGACTGCATATAGAGAGGGCGTTTTTGGAACTCAAAAAGCACCGTGGTTGGGATACTTTTTAGTATTAGAAGATTGCTGTGAATCTACTGTGCCAGTCAAAGTACGCTCTCCGCATTTTCCTGTTATGAATGAGTTTGTTAATGCCTCTTATAAAAAACGATACGAGTTGTTTTGTAATAAACTGCTGTTGGAAAGACAATACACCTCTGCGTGTTTTTTGACCACTGGATTAAAGGAAGAATCCAATATAAGTATACATTATCCTAATGAAAACCTATCTTTTAAGACTTTTATTTCTTCTTTGATTGGGCACATTATTTCATTTGCGCCTACAACGGAGGAATAAAATGACAACTCATAAACTGTACCTCGGAGATTCGAGAGATTTAAGCTATATTCCTGACAAAAGCGTACACTTGGTTTTAACTTCGCCACCGTACTGGAATTTAAAAGAATATGAACAAGGAGCAAATCAATTAGGGATAATAAACGATTATCAATGCTTTATAGATGAATTAAACAAAGTTTGGAAAGAATGTTATCGGATATTAGTCCCCGGTGGACGTCTCGTATGCGTGGTTGGAGACGTTTGCTTGTCAAGAAAAAAATATGGTAAGCACGCTGTTATGCCATTACATTCGGATATTGCCGTCGAGTGCAGAAAAATTGGATTTGACAATTTGAATCCTATTTTATGGCATAAAATTTCAAATGCCAAATTTGAAGCCAATACAAGCAGTTCGTTTTTGGGAAAGCCATATGAACCTAATGCAATAGTTAAAAACGATATTGAATACATACTCATGCAGCGAAAGCCGGGAGGATATAGAAGCCCAACGGAAGAACAACGAAAAAATAGTATGATTCCTAAGGAGGATTTTCAAAATTGGTTTTCTCAAATATGGAGATTGCCCGGAGCTTCTACAAAAAGCGGACACCCCGCTCCTTTCCCATTGGAATTAGCCAGAAGATTGGTAACAATGTTTTCATTTGTTGACGATGTGGTTTTAGATCCTTTCTGTGGAAGCGGAACAACTATGCTTGCAGCTATTGAAACAAACAGAAACAGTATAGGAATAGAAACGGAAGAAAAATATTGCGAATCAACAGTCAAGAGATTATCAGGTTTACCGATTGATTACGAATTTCATTTTGTCAAAACCAATGCTTAATGTTTATCAAAGTGCGAGCATCGTATTTGACTGGTCAAATGCACAACGGGCATAGCCCAAGCCCATATAACAAAAGGCAGACAGCCGAAACTGTCTGCCTTTTGCTTTTCTCAGTTAAGAACATGACACTATAAACTCTCTGTCCTTTCCTATCGGTAGGTAACGTATTCTATGGAAATTCAAAAACTGTCCTTAAGAGTACGTTGCCTTCGGGAGTGCGCATTTTAAATTATTGGATGGAGCGAGTGGAGCTTCGCACTACAGCCCAAGTGCGTTTTGGGAAGTGCCGAAGGCGAATATCACTCCCGAAGGGAATATAAATAGCGAAATGTTTTGCTCACGCAAAACGTGAAATGACCTGCCGTGCATACACTGTATTTTAAAGCGAAAGCAGAAATTCACCGAGGCACTTTGCGATAAAATGCTGACCTGCATCGTTGAAGTGGAGTCCGTCAGCGGTATATTTTGCCTTCTGTTCGGGATCGGTCGGATCAATGCCGAGGTTCTCGAAAAGATCAAGCACGGGGATGTCAAAGAGCTCCGCGGTTTTCTTAATTATCTCGGTATAAGCGAGAATCGGCATAGCATCGGACTTCTTTTGCGGTCTTGTAGAAGGAATCGATCCGTCCATACCGTCATAACAGAAACGAGCAGGTGACATAAAGACTATTGTTTTACCCGCAAACTCGGTCTTGAGAAAATTCATCAGAAACCTTACTGCACCGCAAAAGGTTGCAGGAGTGGTGTCACCGATTTCTCCTATCGGAGCATCACCGTGAAAGTAGTCATTTACACCACCGTATACTACGATTATATCCGCATCTCTGTTGAGGTCGTAAACTCTGCCGCAGAAGCAGAGGTCATGGCGCGGCTTATCACTGGGCTTTGACTGATGAGCAAGTCGCGAGCCGCCTATTCCGTAGTTATGTACCTCTCGAAGCCCGTAGTTTTTCTTCATAACGTTATCGTATCTGTTGTTTTCAATATCAACAACGCCAACACCCTCGGTTATGCTGTCACCGAGAAAGTCAATAATTTTTCCTTTTAATTCCATTTTAATTTTCCTTTCACATTTTTCGTTGATCATCCAGAGTCAAGCGCACGCCCCTCAAGCGGTAGCGTGAACGAAACTCGGCGTATTTTGACATCAGACCGTCAAAATCATCGTGGTATCCGCATTTGACACAGCGGTAAACGCCATCCTCACCGCGGTCGATGATAACGTCGGTCTGGGTGTTAAAGCAGCAGGGGCATTTATAAATTTTGCTTATGCCTTTTTCAGATGCAGACATGTCGTGATCTCCTTTTCGTTTTTTAACTCGTAGGTGTTGCGCATTGTGTAGTAGGGAGAGAAAAGAGTGCCGTCCTCTATAGTCACACGGTCGGGGCGACGGGATATGCCGCAGAGTGCCACCTCGGTTGAGATGTTCGGAATGATAGCCGAAACCTCGTTTGCGGTATCCGAGGAGAATTTTTGGAAGGTGAAGCAGTAATCGCAAACCTTCTCGCCTTGAATGAGTAGATCAATATCCTTCATATTTTCGGGATATTCTGTAAATCCATAGCACGCCTTGACGTATTCCTCGAATACAAGATCGTCACAGGGCGCGGACATATCTATGATTTTTCTCGTAATTTCAATCCTTCCATCGGGCACGAAGCGGTATGACGTTTCAATCGAGAGGGAAAGTCCGTCACTAAAGGTAAGCGTCACAGGCTTTAATGTAAGCGTGGTAATAGCACCGTCGCGCACCGTGTCTTCTACCTTGCTATGGTAATAGCAGAGGTCGAGCTGCTCTCCCGCGTGCCGAACAAACAGAGTTGTGCGCGCACCGTCACTGCTGTGAGTTTTCACGCCCGTGCGATACTGTGACTGTATGATATAGGGGTAGGAGTTCATTGTGAGGGTGGGGGAGTGCGGTCCCGTGAAGGATGCATATTTGCCGATATAGGGGCGCAGGTCACCTATTGATCCGCCTTGGAAGGTATCAACGAGAACGCGGTATTCGTGATTGCAAAGCCAAAAATAGTGCTTTCCCGAATCGTAGAGAATATCCTTTGCCACGGCAACGTCGGTGCCACCGATCGGCACGTTCTTTATATACCACTCTCCGAACTCGGTCACTGTCATATCGGTGATCTCTCCCGCGTCAACAAGCGATTTGACGTATTCAAGCGTTTCGAGATAGAGGGTGCGTGTCACCTCGTCATCGTCAATGACGTTGATATTGTTATTCAGCCATCCGGGGCTGACGTTGATCTGGTAATAAGAGAATCCTCCGTTGTAGTCCTCCTGCAAGCGGAAGGAATCAAGAAGGTTATAGTCATAATCGTGGGTATAGCCCTCGTTTGCAAGAGCTCTTTGTATATTGGCAGGGTGGCTGGCAAAGAAATCGTTGCGCCCCTCATAGCTGAGCACAAGATCGCGGTTTAAGTGCGGAAGGGCAACCATTCCCGCCCATTCGTCGGCATCTTTAGCAGGTCTTACCGACTAATCGCGCGAAGGATACCAGGGATTCCAGGACATCCCCTCCGAAAAGAGATACCAGGAGTTGTTACAGCCGTGGTAAACCTTAACGCCTTCCTCAAAGCAGCCCGCAGTTCCCACGATGCATTCGGGGCAGATTTCCTTTATAATAGATATTAACTCGGAATCCAGAACATACTGTGAAATACTGCGCGGAGCGAAGCCGAAGGCTTCCTTGAATTTATTAACCGAATATTCAACCGCGCGCCTCTTGTTTTCGGTTATTTGAAGCTATATCGGACCGCCCATTCCCGCAAGCGGAAAAAGAAGCAAACCGACGTCATCACCAAATTCCTTAATATCGGATTTCACAAGCGATACAACGCTCTCTTCGGTGAGAAGCGGAGTCGCAACAAAGTTCGTTACCTTCAAGCCAAGGTCATGTGCACATTTTCTTTGAAACATAAACGCTTCGCGATATTTTGCCCCCTCAGCCTGAGGCTTATGTATAAGATTAAAAAACATAGGGAAAAGCCTCCGTTTTGATTCTACACAAATTATATCAAACAAAAAAAGCAAATACAAGAGTCAATTTATTTTTTGGGAAAATATCGTATTCTGTCAGTGAAGCTTTTGCTAACGCAACGCATGATAACTTCACTTGCCCATAAGGATAACACGCATAAAACGGTTGACTTTTTTATGTCATTATTATATAATTAGAACAACTCATACATTACATATCAAAAGGGGAAATGTTATGTATTGCTATACGTATGACAACCTGCACCGCATCAGCAAAACCGAAAAGGGAAAAGAGATAATCGAGGCGGCGCGCAGGGCATATGATGAAAAATACAAGGATAAACCTATTCTTGCGCTGCATTATTCGCTCTATAAGATGTTTGAAATAAACGGCGATAGGGCAAATTTTGAGGCAGAGTATTTCGAGCGCAGAGGTCGCCTTGCACTTCTCCAGCTGCTTGCAATTTCAAGTGACGAATATATCTCCGAGCTTGAGGACATCCTTGCGGCAATTTGCGATGAGTTTACCTGGGTTCTCCCTGCTCATATTTCGTTGCATCCCGATATCGACCTCTTTTCCGCGGAAACAAGCTTTTATCTTTCGGAATGTGTATATATATTCGGAGATAAGCTCTCGGATGGCATTAAGGAGAGAATCAAAAGGTCGGTGCTTATCAAAACAATAGAGCCGTTTGAAGCGCAGAGTTGCATTTGGGAAAAACGTTCAAGCAACTGGTCGGCAGTCTGCGCCTGCGGTGTCGGACTCTCCTATCTCTATCTTTTCCCCGAGCGCTTTCCAAACGTGGAAAAAAGACTGTTAGACGTCTTTCGGGTTTACCTCGAAACCATCAGCCCCGACGGATATTGCGAGGAGGGCATCGGATATTGGCAGTACGGATTTGGATATTTTTCGATATTCTTTGACGTTTACACAAGCCTTCTCGGCACTCGCCCGGAGATTCTGGAGAGTGAGAAGGTCAAAAATCTCGTGCAGTACCGAAAGCACGCACAGCTTGACGGCAGTGTTTATCTTCCTTATGCCGATGGCGGCACCAAGTCATTTGCCGATGATACGGCAGTGCTTTCGGCTGTGAAAAATCTGTTCGGTGATATGCTTGATATACCTCTCGATGAGAGAATTGCTTATATAAACACAACCGGCAGAGTGCTCGGTGCGCGCCGGCTATATATGTCGGAAAAAATTTCAAGCACCGCCGATGCGCAAAGGCGCAAATGCGCAGAATCCTTTTACTACAAATTTCCCGAGGTGTTCATCCGTAAAAACGAAAACTACGTATTCACCGCAAAGGGCGGTCATAATAACGAGCTTCATAACCACAATGACGTCGGTGCATTTCAGATAGTCAAAAACCAAAAAAGATTGATCTGCGATCTCGGAGCCGGTAAATATACACGCGAGTATTTCGGCATTCCCGAGGAGCGTTATGCTATTTTTGTATGCAACTCCTTTTCGCACTCGGTTCCGATTTTGAATAACTGCGGTCAGTGCTACGGTAAGGAATACCGCGCAAAAGTGCTTGAGGTAACAGACACTCGCTTTGCCTTGGATATTATCGGTGCATACGATGGCGGCGCGGATTCGCTCAAAGTAACCTACCAAAACGAAGATGGCGGAGTAAGAGTCAAATACGAGTTTTCGGGACTTGTAGGCAAAATTACCTTCCGCTTCGTGTCCGACTTTGAGCCAAAGGCGGAGTGCGGCGGCAAGCTTCTTAATATAGAAGACTTAATGCATATTAAATGCACCACCCACGACCTTATCCCTACGGTTGAAAGAAAAGACTACAACGCCCATACCGCTATCGATAAAGCTTTTACAATCGACTACACTCTTGAAAAAGAGGCAGATGAGATAGAATTCTATTTCGAAATTCTTGATTGATAATTAAAATTAAACACAATTGTTAGATTCTGCATTCGGGGAGAAAATTATGGATTACATAGTTCCTTATAAGATTCAAAACAAAATGAACACGCTTCCCACCTCCGCCATTACTCTCAATAATGAGATCGGTCAGCGATTTGACGTTTTTTGCCACAATCGCGTCAGCGGAGAATTTGCCGTAAAAGAGATTCTCGGTGAGGCAGAGAGATTCTTTGTGACAAAGCTTGACGATGAGCTCGGTGCCGGAATGTGGAGGGGCGAATTTTACGGTAAACTTATACTCTCTGCGGTAAGAGTAGCCCGTATGAAGGGTGACGAAAATCTTAAAGCAAAACTCGGGGAGAGTGTACACCGCCTTATTGAAAACCAGGAAGAAGACGGATATCTCAGCACTTATTTGGATGGAAAAAACATTTTCGGCACGAAAAAGGATGATTTATCCTGGACTCACATCGGCTGGGACAGCAATTGGAACGTATGGTGCCAAAAATATACACTTTGGGCATTACTTGAGTGTGCTATGTTGCTTGATGATGAGGTTATACTGAATTCGGCAAAAAGACTTGCAGACAACCTTATTTCAACGGTGGAGGAGCTTGGGGTTGCGGTGCGCGATCTTGGAGTTCAGCAAGGGATGGCGGCAGGCTCGATTCTCAAACCGATCCTGCTTCTTTACAGGCTCACGGGTGATGATAAATATCTCGCTTTCGCCAAAAAAATAGCAGATGAGTGGGATGATCCGAGCGGGAAGTGCCCGAACCTTATACTTAATTCCATCAACAAAATTCCGGTGTATAACTGGTATAGTCGCGATGAGGGATGGTCTTCCAAAGCATACGAAATGATGTCCTGCTTTGACGGTATATGTGAGCTTTACCGCATTACGGGTGAAGAAAGACTCCTTTTAGCAACCGAGAGCTTTGCGGATCTTCTAATCGAGTATGAATCCAACGTTCTCGGTAGCGTTGGTTACTGCGAGAAGTTTGCTAACGCGGCGGCATATCCCGATGCCGCAACCGAAATATGTGACGTAATACATTGGATGCGCCTTTGCCACGAGCTGTTTTTGATAACAGGAAAGATCAAGTACATAGAGCATTTTGAAAGTGCATTTCTCAATGCCTTCCTTGCGGGAGTATATCCGAGCGAAGGCTGGGGTGCCTTCTTTGTCAGAAGTCACGGCAGACATTGGTCATCCGAGTGTCAGTGCGACGGAAAATATCAGCACTGCTGTGTCAATAATATTCCGCGCGGATTTGTCAATGCGGCAGAAACCGTTATCACCGAGTCAAACGGTGATTACTATATAAACACCTATATTCCCACAACGGTAACTCTCGGCGGTGTAACCTTCCATATAGGCGCGGGGTATTTGAATTCGGGTGTTTGCGCGATAACCGTGCGCGGTCTTAGACAGGGAAGTAAGGTTTATCTTCGCGCTCCCGAGTGGAGCAAAAAAACGCTCGCAACCCTCTATCACGAGGGCGGTGAAGTAGAGCTTGTGCGCGGTGATTACACCCCGATAACTATAACGAAGGAGAATTCCGTTATTCGCCTTTCGTTTGATATGACACCGCACATTCTCGCTTTCGAGAGGGAATTCCCAAAGCTCGAACCCGACGACTACCACGTATACAGATGGTCGGATATGAGAGGCGGAAGATGTAACAAAGAGCTTATGCTAAAGGCTCCGATGTGTACTCTGCGCCGCGGTCCCCTGATTTTGGCAAGATCGAAAGTAATCGGCTCCTGTGAGGAGGAAATGTTCTCGGGCGATAGTGTGTTCGGCAAAGAAATCGAGTGCAGTGCAACGGATATATTCCAGCCCGGACTTATCGCACTTGTGCGTGTAACCTTGAGGTCAGAGGGTGAGGAAAAATCCTTCCTTATGTGCGACTTGGCATCTGCGCAAAACTCAAGTGTCATTGACACCGCACGCTATTTTAGTATATTTATATAGCGAGGTTGATGCTATGAAGATTATATTTATAAGACACGGAAATCCGGATTACGAAGCAGACTGCCTGACGGAGCTTGGGCATAAGCAAGCTGAAGCGGTGGCTGATGTGCTTTGCACTATGGGAATCGCGAAGATTTACGCATCTTCCCACGGAAGATGCCTGCAGACCGCTGAGTATACGGCATCAAGGCTTGGGCTTGAGATACACAAATGCGATTTTATAAGGGAGCTTACCTCAAGGTTGAAAGCGGATCCCACGTGTCCGTTCAGCGCGGAATTCGGCCCGTGGGCGCGCACTGAAGAATATAAAAGAAGAAGGCTCCCGCTTCTTGATAAAAATTGGAGATTTAGTGAACCCTTCGCGGATATCGATACACCCGAGCGAATTGACAGACTGTGTATTCAGCTTGACGAATGGCTCTTTTCTCTCGGTCTCGAAAGAGAAGGTCTTTATTACAAAATAAAAAATCCCGGGGATACTACTGTTGCGATGTTTTGTCATGTAATGTCCTATTCTGCATCGCTTGCGCATATTTTCAATCTTACCTATCCCTTCGTTTGCGTTTCCTTATCAATGCCGCAAACCGGAATTACGGTTGTTGAGTTCAGCGGCGAACCGGGTGAGGTTGTTATCCCGAAGTTGTTAAAGGTCGGAAACATTGACCACCTGATAAACAATAATATAGAAATTACCGGAGCATAGTGTATTTTGACGATAAAAACAAACCCCGAACCGAGTCTTGAAAAAGACAGCACGGTTCGGGATTTTTATTTTTACAATTTTAAAAAACAGCCGCAACAAGATTTGCTATGCGAAAATCACGACTTGTAAATCATCCTGCAATAAGCTTTGCTATGCCGATAAGTTTTTTCTCGGCGCTCTCGGCATCGGAGTCCGTTATGCCTTCATCAAGCTGTTTTTTTGACACGGGTGCGGTTTCGAGGTTAAAAACACCGTCAAATCCGATGTCAAAGAGTCCTTCGGCAAAATCTGCCCAATCCACCGTTCCCTCATAGGGGCATAGATGTGAGTCAAAATCTCCCATATTGTCGTGAACGTGAAGTATTCTTATAAGATCACCCGCATAGCGGAGTTTTTCGCTGATGCGCCCTTCAAAAATGTTCGCATGACCGGTGTCAAAGCACATTTTAAGATTTTTGTGATTTATTTCTCGCACAAGGTCGGCAACCTTCTCAACGGGCGAGAGGGGAAATTTTGGGAAGGGAAGATTTTCAAGGCACAGTATAATTCCGAGCTTACCTGCCACCTTTGCGAGTGCTGAATAGAATCTTCTGTTTATCTCGATAACCTCATCCGCATCGCCATCATCCGCAATTCCAAATGGAGTCAAGGGGTGAATAGCCATATATTTTGCACCGAGATACTTTGCCATAACCATAGCCTTTGTCATTTTTTCAAAATGAACGGCGCGCTCCTCCTCTGTGCCGTCGGGGGTGAGGTCGCCAAACGGACCGTGCATCTGCGATACCCGAAGCCCTGCCGAGTCAAGCTCGCGCTTTATTCCCATCACCTTTTTAAGAAAATCCTCATCTCTTACGGTGTATAGCTCATCTCTTATGTCGGCAAGCTGATAATCAAGAAACGCGTATCCGTCTGCAACCATTTTCTTTGCGCCTTCCGTAAGTCCGTATCTTTTTATATAATAATCGGTCATTCCGATTTCCATTTAAAAAATCTCCTTTTTGCGCTGCTGGCAGTGCGTATTTTTTACCTTAATATTTTATCACGGTGGCAGTATAATGTCAAGCACTTTTGCAGGCAGAATATATTCTTATATTTGTTTTGCGGATTTTTCCTTGGCATAGATTTAAAAAGAAAAGCAGAAACAAAACTCTCTGCGTTTTTTATTTTAATTTTATCATTTCCAAAAATCAATTTAATCATTTTTTTGATTTTGACTAAATTAACTTGACTTATGATGTAATTGATGATATAATTAATAATGAATAACCCCGCGTGTTGCTTTTGTGAAAAAAGAAGAAATAGGATGCTTTCATTTCGTAAAACAAAATCCGCGAAAACATTAGAATAACAGAAATAAAATTGTAGTAATTTACATATAAAACGCAACGAAAATCAAAGGTGGTATTATGAAAATATATAATTATAAAAAAGAGTGGGAAAAAATGCTCACGCCGGAAATAGTATCTCTTATTACCAGAATACACGAGTTTAAAGGCGAGCAAAACAATTTCCTTGGAGCAACCAAAGATACGCTTACACATTTAGTTGAAATAGCTAAAATACAAAGCACCGAAAGTTCTAACAAGATTGAAGGTATATATACTTCAAGTGAAAGACTTACAAAGATACTGAAAGACAAAACTCGCCCTTCCAATAGAAGCGAGCAAGAAATTGCGGGTTACCGTGACGTGCTTGCTCTGATTCACGAAAGCCACGATTATATACAGCCTAAGCCAAATATGATTTTGCAACTTCATAAAATGCTGTATAAATATGGTGGAGCTGAAGGCGGTGTGTATAAGTTTAACGACAACGAAATTCAGGAAGAAGATGCAAAAGGTAACAAGAGAACTCGCTTTACTCCTGTGCCGGCATGGGAAACCCCGGATGCGATGGCCAAGCTTTGCCGTGCGTTTGACGAAGCACTCGCGGATTCGGAGATTGATCCGCTTATCATAATTCCGATGTTTATCCTCGACTATCTTTGCATTCACCCGTTTAGTGATGGAAACGGAAGAATGAGCCGACTCTTAACTCTGCTTCTCCTTTACAGAAACGGATATATCGTAGGAAAATATATCAGTATAGAAAAAGCTATCGAAAAAACAAAAACAACCTATTACGAAGCACTCGAAGATAGCTCTTACGGTTGGCATGAAAATGAGAATGATTACGGTCACTTTGTGAGATATATGCTCGGCATTGTCCTCGGAGCTTATAGAGAGTTCAAGGATAGGGTGCAAATCGTAGTCGAAAGCGGATCATCCAAAACCGAGCGAGTCCGTGACATTATAAAGAATACGATAGGAAAAATTACAAAAGCGGAAATACTCAAAGAATGCCCCGATATTAGCGATGTTACCGTACAAAGAGCTTTGGCAGATCTTCTCAAAAACGGTGAAATTACAAAAATCGGCGGCGGTAGATACACATCTTATATTTGGAATGGAGACTAATAATGATTACAGGCGAACTTAAAAATAGAATAGATGGACTTTGGGACGTGTTTGCGGCAGGCGGACTTGTTAACCCCCTTGACGTCATTGAACAGGTTACTTACCTTATGTTCATTCGCGATCTTGACGATACCGATAATCTTCGAGCAAAGGAAGCCGTTATGCTCGGACTTTCTCACAAGAGCATTTTTGCAGATAAGGTTAAGGTAGGCGATCGAGAGATTGACGGAAGTCAGCTCAAGTGGTCAACCTTCCACGATTTCCCGGCGGGTAAGATGTATTCTACCGTGCAAGAGTGGGTATTCCCCTTCATCAAAAACCTTCACGATAATAAGGATAGTGCATACTCCAAGTATATGGACGATGCTATCTTCAAAATTCCCACACCTCTGCTCCTCGATAAGATAGTAACCATCCTCGACGATATCTACGCGCAGATGGCACAAATCAAGGATAGTGATATCCGTGGAGACGTGTATGAGTATCTTCTCTCCAAGATTGCACAGTCAGGTCTTAACGGTCAGTTTCGTACCCCTCGCCACATTATTCGTATGATGGTCGAGCTCATGGATCCTAAAGCAGACGAAGTTATCTGTGACCCTGCGTGTGGTACGTCCGGATTCCTGGTTGCAGCCGGAGATTATCTCAAAGAAAAGCGCAAGGAAGAAATCTTCTTCGATAGACAGAAAAAGAATCACTATATGAATGGTATGTTCCACGGATTTGATATGGACAGAACGATGCTCCGCATCGGTGCGATGAACATGATGACTCACGGTGTGGACAACCCCTATATCGAGTATCGTG
>CAYRJG010000057.1:0-13245 GCA_964424525.1 uncultured Ruminococcus sp. | reverse complement strand
GTTATAGGAATTATTATTCCCGGACGAGCCTCTATTAGAACGGATTTTCTGAATCTCGTCATACGCGGAGTTTATCTCCTGCATTTTCTCCTTCGCAAGATCCTTAAGAGGATTATCATCGGAGTAGTTATCTGGGTGATATTTACGAGCAAGCTCGCGATAGGCATTTTTGACTTCCTCGTCCGACGCGTCCCTTGACACGCCGAGGACGGAATACGGGTCTTTCACGCTCACATCTCCTTCTCGGATTTATTTTCATTTTTTTCTTTCGGATCAAGGAAGGATATTCTTTCAACAAGTCCGAGATAAATTATATTTTTAATTATATTCTCTATGGTTTTTCGGTTGCCGAAAGGCATAAGATTAACCGCCCCCTCGATATTCTTACACTCAAGTATAAGGGCACATTTTATCGATGCACGATTTTCATTGGTGAGAGGCTTTTTATCGTATATCAAAACGTAAGGATTATATTTGCCGCTTTTCATATCCTCGTCATAATCCTCCGCGGCATCGGCAGCATAGATAAACCTGCCAAGATAATAGCCACATTGATAAGATACAAGTCTATCCGAGCCTGAAAGCTCATAAGCAAAAATCTCTCCGAGAAGCTCGCCAAAAAGATGCGCCGGTTCATCAACGCTTGCAACGTTTGCCGCTTCAAGTTTCGAGATTTCATCAAGTTTATCCCTAACTATTTCTTCAATACTTTTAATCTTTGCGCGATTTACACCATTCCGAAGAATCGGGCGAACAGGAGTTATCAGCATTTTTTTGCCTATCCCCTCATCAGCAATATCATCACGCATTTTGTAATATGTAAGTATTGCAAAAGCACGCGCGGTATATTCAAGAGCCGAATTATCTATAAGCATTTTTCGCTTTTTCATCGGGTGAGCAATACAACGCTTATTCTCGCAACGAAACTCCGAATCTTCGATAAATATCATACGGACAAGAGCCAAGAAAACGCTATCATAACTCAATGTAACATTAGATAAATAACCCGTGTGCTTCTTCATTGAACGGCATATTCCACAATATGTGGCACGGTAGAATTCATGCTCTCTCACTAGAAGCTCGGAGTGCTTAGGCTTTACATATCCGAACATTATAAATCCTCCGTCAAAAATATGCGATATTACTCACGTTAATTTTATTATAGCATAAATATTAGGCTTTGTGTTAACAATTATAAAACTTTTTAAAAAAATTTAACAATCATTATAGATCAAATACGGAAATATAGCTTATTTATTGAATTTAATTCGGATTTGTTAATTGTATACAGTTGTTCTTTGGTTATACGGTATGCCCAGTTCCCCGATGCGACTCCGGGTGTATTCATTCTCGTGTCACATCCGAATCCCAAAATATCTTGTATAGGAAAGATAACCTTTGCGGCATGGCTCGAAAGAAGATGTCGCCTAACCGCACAAACCGCATCGGAAATATCCGAATCGTGATTTATACCGCAATAAGAGAACAGTATTTTACGGGTTGTATCATCAATTTCATATAGATACCCAAGCAAAGTATTATTATCGTGAGTGCCGGTATAAGCTATGCAATTTTCGGAATAATTATGCGGCAGATGAGTATTATCTTCATCATCTGCAAACGCAAACTGAAACACTCTCATTCCCGGAAGCTTGCTATATTTCAAGAGCGATTCAACCTCTTTTGTTATAACACCCAAATCTTCTGCAATAACAAGCTTATCTCCTGCTACCGAGCGTATGGCATCAACGAGTGAACGACCGGGGCCCTTTACCCATTTTCCCTCTTTTGCACTAATAGCAGTACGGGGAATACTCCAATAAGATTCTATTGCGCGGAAATGATCTATCCTTACGCCATCAAAAAGAGTAAGGGCGTGTGAAATTCTTCTTTTCCACCAAAGATAGCCATCTTTTTTCATTTCCTTCCAATTGTAAAGAGGATTCGCCCACAGTTGCCCTTCTTCGGAAAAAGCATCGGGCGGAACACCGGCAACCGCTGTTGGGATATTATCCGAGTCAAGCAAAAACTGATGCGGTGCAGACCATACATCCGCACTGTCAAGATCAACGTACATAGGAAGATCTCCAATTATGGATATTCCTTTTCTGTTGGCATATTCTTTCACGCTCATCCACTGCTTATAAAATTCGTATTGAATGAATTTCCAAGCCGCGAATTTGTCAGGGTCAGGTGTATCATCAGTCCACTTCTGCCACGCTTTTCCTTGATTTTTCTCGGAAAGAGAAAGAAATTTGGAAACCGACAAAAGTTCGGGATGTTCATCGAGAAAGCTATCCACATCACGACATACTTCATCCGACGAAAGTGCGCGTGAAGCTGCGCGAAAAAGCAAATTAATTCGCTCCTTTGAAAGTCTTTCAAATTCGCAAAGATAAGGGTCGCGTCCTTTGGCTTCCGCTAACTCATTGTCTGTTATATACCCTTTTTTATTTAAAGTGGGAAGATCAATAAAATACGGATTTGCTCCAAATGATGCCGAGGATTTATAAGGTGAATTATATGAATCCGTCATTCCAAACGGAAGCACCTGCCAAATAGTAAAACCGGAGTCATATAAAAAATCAATAAATTCAAAAGCCTCACGTCCGAATGAGCCTATTGAATAATCTCCCCAAAGAGAGGACACGTGCATCAGCACGCCGCTTTGTCTTTTCATATACAAATTGCCTTTCTTGACATATTAAGCTTCAATCAAAGAGAACCCGATCTCAAAAAGAAACCGGGTTCACTTATTACTTGGCTAACAAAGAGCCGATTACTTTTTAGGTGTATCCATACCCTTACGAGTAAGAGATATACGATGCTTTTCAACATTTACATCCTTGATTCTTACCTCGATTACATCACCGACCGAGAAAAGCTCCGAGGGGCTCTTTACGTATCTGTCACTCATTTCGGAAATGTGAAGAAGTCCGTCATGATGAACACCGATATCAACGAAGCATCCGAAGTCAACAACGTTTCTTACAGTTCCCTTAAGCTGCATATCAGGCTTAAGGTCTGTGATTTCAAGAACATCGGTCGAAAGCACGGGTGCGGGAGCATCGTCACGAATATCTCTTCCCGGCTTTTCAAGCTCCTTGATAATATCGTCAAGGGTAGGTTCACCGCATCCAAGCTCACGGGCGAGCTTTGCCATACCGTACTGCTGAACCTTAAAACGAAGGAGGGTGAGGTTATTATTTCTAACGTCATCCGGAGTAAAATCAAAACGATGAAGAAGCTCATCTGCAACAGCATAGGATTCAGGGTGAACACCTGTGGAATCAAACACCTCTTTTGCACCGGGGATTCTCAAGAAACCTGCGCACTGAGTAAATGCCTTTTCTCCGATCTTCGGAACTTTAAGAAGCTGCTTTCTCGATTTAAACTCACCGTTCTCTTCTCTATAAGCAACTATATTTTTTGCCGCAGTGCTGTTAATACCAGAAACGTAAGAAAGAAGCGAATAAGAAGCGGTATTAACGTCAACACCAACTGCGTTTACACAATCCTCAACTACACCTCCGAGGGCTTCGGTAAGACGAGCCTGCTTCATATCGTGCTGATACTGACCGACGCCAATTGCCTTCGGTTCAATCTTAACAAGCTCTGCAAGGGGATCCTGAAGTCTTCTTGCAATAGAAATGGCACTTCTCTGCATAACGTCATAATCCGGGAATTCCTCGGTAGCAAGCTTGGATGCGGAATAAACCGACGCACCCGCTTCCGAAACTATGGTATACTTTACTCCCTTGGGACATTCGGGATCGCGAATAGTATCTGCTATAAATTTTTCGGACTCACGGGATGCTGTTCCGTTTCCGATTGAAATAACGTCAACATTGTTCTTCTTTACAAGGCGAAGAACGATAGCACGCGACTTTGCAAGGTCTGCCTCATCAAGTCTGCCCTTTGAACGAAAGGGATAAATTACCGCAGTATCCATTACCTTACCCGTCTTATCAACAACGGCAAGCTTACAACCGTGACCGTAACCGGGGTCGTAACCGAGAACCGTTTTGCCCTTGAGAGGGGAAACAAGAAGAAGGTTACGGAGGTTTTCGGCAAAAACCTTAAGTGCTCCTTCTGATGCATCGTCAAAGAGAAAGGTGCGAATTTCGCGCTCGATTGCGGGATAAAGAAGTCTATCGTAAGCATCGGTAAGTGTTGCCATAATATATGGGAGCGCAGGTGACTGCTTATTGGTTACTACCTTTGCAACAAGCTGAGCAATTCCGTCCTCTTCGGGGAGAGTTACGGAAACCTTAAGGAAATCCTCCTTCTCTCCTCTGTTGATTGCAAGAACTCTGTGACCGCGAAGCTTTTTGATAGGCTCCGAGAAATCATAGTAATTTTCATAAACCGATGTTTCCTCGGTAGTACCCTTTGTAGAAATAGAGCCATAGCTCATAGTAAACTCACGAAGAGTCTTTCTTATCTCTGCGTTATTGGAAACATCCTCTGCAATAATATCTGAAGCACCTGCAAGAGCTGCTTGAACATCGGGAACCTCTTTTCCCTCTTCGGTAGAGATAAACTCCTCTGCATACTTTTCAATAGGAACATCATAAGAATCACGCTGTTCAAGTATGTAATTTGCAAGAGGCTCAAGTCCTTTTGCTCTTGCAATAGATGCACGTGTGGTTCTCTTCGGCTTAAAGGGTCTGTATATATCTTCAAGCTCAACGAGGGTTTTTGCATTATTAAGGGCAAATGTTATTTCAGGAGTAAGCTTTTCCTGTGCTTCGATGAGGGAAGAAATCTCCTCTCTACGCTCGTCAAGCTTACGAAGGTACTGAAGTCTGTCGTTAAGGTCACGGAGCGTTGCGTCATCAAGACTGCCCGTTACCTCCTTGCGGTATCTTGAAATGAAGGGGATGGTGTTACCCTCGTCAATCAGTGCGACGGTGTTTACAACCTGTTCTTCCTTCAAATTAAATTCTTGTGCCAGTGTTTTTACGATATCCATGTCTACTCCAACTTTGTTATACATTTACCGCAAGAAGCGGTCAAAGATTATTTTATCACATTTCACGTAATTTGTAAAGAGAAAAAATAATAGTTTACGGAAAATTTATTTAATTTGGTGAGATTCAAGAAGCTTTCGCTCTTCCTCTGTCAACATACGCCATTCACCGCGAACAAGCGACCTATCAAGCGGTATTTCGGCAAAGCTAATTCGTTCAAGAAAGGTGACGGCATTATCAAGAGATGCGACCATTCTCTTTATTTGATGATACTTTCCCTCGGTCAAGGTTATTACGCCGCCAAGACGGTCGGGGTCACACACAAGCTCTGCACTTTTGCACTCGTATCCGTCTGCAAGAACTATATTCGATGCAAAACGCGCCTCGGCATCCGCGCAAAGCGGTACCTTTGCCTTGAAATAATATTTTTTGGTTATGTGACGCTTGGGTGCAAGTAGCGCATGAGCAAGCTTACCGTTGTTGGTCAAAATCATAAGACCTACGGTATCTCTGTCAAGCCGCCCTACGGGAAAAAGCTCCATTTTGCGTAGCTCATCCGAGAGAAGCTCGGTCACCACGGGAAGCTTTGAATCTTCGGTTGCGCTTACATATCCTTCGGGTTTATTAAGCATTACGTAAACGTATTTTTGATATTCGATTTTACGCCCCATATATACCACGGTTTGCACCGTGGGATCAATATGACGCGAAGGATCACGCATCGCAACGCCATCAACTGTTATAAGTCCGCGCTTTGCGGCGGCGGCAGATTCACGGCGCGATGCGATACCCATATCCGACAAAAATTTATCTACTCTCATTTTTATAAAACCTTAATACCGGTGTTTTTAAAATTCCCATTGGTCGGGTCTGATATTCGTAAGCCCAAGCCTCGTCTTCGCTTCTCCAGTAGATAGGACCTATATACATGCGCTTTTTATCGGCATTGAGATTATGGAGTGCGGTAAGGGTATTATATCTGGTGCCAAATAACGTATATGTTATTTTATGCTTTCCTGCGCTTAATAATCCGCTTCTTATCGAGAACGGTTGAAATGCTATTCTGCCAACATCTATTCCATCGATTTTGACACCTATGACAGCTCCGCGGTAATGCGTTGCAACAATCTCGATCTCGCCTTCGGAAGGAAGTTCAACCTCTGCCTCATATATGATATTTGCACCGTAAAAGGCAAGGCCTTGACCTACAACAGAACCGAAATGAAGACAATCCGGCTTTTTTACAATACGCGCTTCACGCCCAACGTAGGCTGTGCCGAAATCGCCTATAATATAGCAGGCTTCAAGGTCTGTTCTCAATCCAAACGGCATTGTTATCTCAAGAATATTCTCACCCTTCAAGATACGAGGAATGTGTGTTGTTTTTACATATCTGTCTATGTAATATCCTATAGGAGAATTTGACACGGGCTCGCCATTAAAAGTAATAGTTGCCTTTTCAAGATTCTCCATAGCAAGAAGCGCACCTTCTGCTTCGCATTCGGAACGCACTGTATAAACTATTTTTAAGGTATGATCTTCGGGCGAGCCTTCTATTGCCCAAGGCTGAACGAATTTCACCTTACGCTCCATAAGTCCGAGCCTATTTCTGACTATTGCATCTATTCGCAGAATTTCCTCATCGTATTTTGAAAGAGGCTCTCCGTTTATCGAATATTTTGCCATATCAAGAACAAGCACATTAGGCTCTGAAAGTTTATAATCAACAACAGATGGATGGTAAAGCTCAATAAACTCATCGTTTTTTTCATCTTTGTCAACAACCGTGGGCATTGTAGGTTCGAGTTTTACAAGCATAGTATCGAGATCGTATAGTGTTATATCGAAGCTGGTTTGCTCCTTCTCTGCTCTGTAAGCAAGCTCACGGATATCTCCCGATAGAGTATCATAAAGAATCGGCTTATAGCATCCTTCAACGGTTACGGTCAAATCCTGTTTGTTAATAAGATGCGGAAGCTCTGTCTTATACATATGAGCACCAAAGAGCCAGAGCGAATCTCCGTCACGTCGAAGAGTGCACATAATATTTCCTGTGCGGACTCCTCTTTTATCTCTGATATCTATTCTGCGATATTCGGAGAGCGAGCGCAAAAGCGCGTCCTTCGAATGAGGTATAATAACAGCTCCTTCAACAAGCAAGCGAGCTTCATCCGAAGCCGCTCCACAGCAAAGAGTCGGCAGATTTCCTACAAATATAAGCTTTCCGCCAAGACGCTTGAACTCGGAGAGTATTTTTATAGTATGAGCTCTCAATGTAGTGCAATCGGAAACTACGATAGCATCGTATTTCATTTTACCTACAGCAAGAGGACAGTTGCCCTCGGGAGCAAGTTCGGGAAGCAGGGATTCCGAAATATAGTCAAAATCAAAGAGCCCCGACAAGAGCCATTCATAGGTATTTTTATATCTTGCATCCATTTCCTCACGCACAGAACGCGTTTCCTCGGTTGATGCGTAAAGAATATTATAAGAGTCTACGGGATATATGACGGCTATATTAACCTCGGGAATACCGCGAGTCATAGCGGTATTTATTCTTGCGTAATGATCCTCAAGATATTTATATTCCTTATACCACGAGGATTGATAAGAAAGAGAGGCGGGATAATCTCGCTTTCCTTCTCCCTTCATTGTCTGCCAAGCAAGGTGAGGAACACGTATATTTACACCGAGTGCGGCCTGCCAGTCGCCCTGGTATTTGTGTCCGCGAAAATCGAAATCCCATCCGGTAACTCCGTAAAGCTCGGAGAGCATAGCTTCCCTACCGTACTGACGGACTACAGAACGGCACTGTATAGGTGTATTGAAAACAACGTCATCACAGAGAAGGTCTACTCCGGGAATCTGCATTTTACGGTAAGTGCGCATAATATCACCGTTATTGAGTGTCGCTTCATAAAGCGAATCCTCTCCGAGAACATGCCCTGTCAAGGCGAGTCCGTTTTTCTCACACCAATCGGCAATATTATCCATATATGCAGTATTAAATCTTTCGGCAAGATGGCTGTAATAATTGTAGCGCACCTCTGTTGCAGACTCCATATCTGTTGCGAAGAAAAGCTCGGGAAGACTATCCACAAGACTTTTACCAAACTCATTCTTATAGGTTTTATCAAAATCGGTAGTCCAAGAACAAAAGGCATCGGATTTATCCCTGCCGGAATTAAGCGCAATATAGCCGAACACCTGTGGTTCATCGGTAAAAATTGCAGGAACCGTTTTGCCGAACTCCTCACCTACTGCCGACTTAAAGCTTTCGTGTGTAGTAGCAATAAATTCATCAATTGCATCTTTTGACATACAGTCCACGTAGGATTGATAATTATATCTCGGCTCGCCCCCTTGCGCCTGACATATAAAGAAATATCTTTTATTTTCAGCCTCTGCATCTCTTGATACCTTTTCGTAAGAGGTCATTCGTCCCTCTCGGTCAAGATTTATCGAAAATGCGGCAACAAAACAAGGCTTTCCGCTTTCGGCGGATTCTTCGGGAGTTTCTGCACATTCCGCAATATCCGTAACGGTCATAGTGAGATATTTCAGACGATTCTTATTTTTAGACGTAACGATGCCGCCCGCAACCCCCGACGGCCATCTATCCTCGTCATATAGCCATGCGAGCATTTTCTTTTCCTTTGCTCTTTCGGTGCAAAATTTTATCGCATCGAGAAAGTCCTCACCAAGATATTCGGATTCAAGACCTTGGCGCACGTGCATATGAAATCCGCCAAAGCCCATTTCCTCAAAAACATCTATCTGACGTGAAAGCTCTTCCCTATTCAAATCCGCATTCCACGCCCAAAACGGAGTTGCTCGGTATTCCGATGTCGGATTTTCAAAAAGCTCACGGGTGAGTTCTTTTTCCTTTGACTTATTATAAAACATTTTAATATCCTTTCCGAATTCAGGTTTTATCTATAGATAGCTGCTCCTTATTATACTGCAAAGTATAAAGCTCATAATATCTTCCGCCGCGCTCTATAAGCTCCGCGTGCGAGCCCTCTTCTACAATTTTTCCGTGGTCAAGAACTATTATATTGTCAGCTGAACGGATAGTAGAGAGGCGGTGAGCAACCATAAGCATCGTACCGATGTTCATCATTTTTTCTAGCGAATCCTGAATAAGAAGCTCAGTTTCGGTATCTATATTTGCTGTAGCTTCATCAAGTATCATAACAGAGGGTTTATGCGCCACAGTGCGCGCAAACGAGAGAAGTTGACGCTCTCCTGCGGAGAAATTATTTCCTCGTTCTCTCACCTCTTCGTCAAGTCCCGAAGGAAGCTTTTTTATAAGGTGGCTTGCATTTACGTAATCGGAAACGCGCATGACCTCATCATCGCTTATAGATTCGTCACCAAGTGTAATGTTTGAGCGAACCGTTCCCGAAAAGAGAAAAACATCTTGAAGCATCTGTCCGAATTTTTTACGTAATGCAGATATTTTGTATTTCTTTATATCAATTCCGTCAATAAGTATCTCGCCACGGGTAACGTCATAATTACGGCATATAAGCGAGAGAATAGTAGTCTTACCAGATCCCGTTGAACCGACAAATGCAACCGTATCTCCTGCATTTAATTTAAAGGAAATGCCACGAAGCACCCATTCGCCTTCGTTATATGCAAACCATACGTCGCGAAATTCAATATCACCGCGAATCTCATCAGGTACTATTGCATCGGGAGAATCAAGGATTTCAGGCTCGGTATCAAGAACGGTAAATATCTTCTCCGCCGAGGCAAATGCCGATTGCAAGGCATTAAACTGATCGGCAAGGCTCTGTATTGGATTAAAGAACTTTGAAATAAATAGGTAGAACGTAACAAGAGTTCCGGATGTTATTACCTGCCCCATAAACGCCTTGTCTTCTATAATGCCCTTTGAGCCAAGATAAAGAAGAAGCATCGTTGAGGAGATATAGAGCATATAAATCAGCGGTCGGAATATTCCGAAGACAAGTATCTGCTCCTCCTTTGCCCGCGCAAGTTTCTTGTTTCGCTCTGAAAATTCCTCGGTTTTCTTTTCTTCTCTATTGAATATCTGAGTTATTTTCATACCTGACAGATTTTCCGAAAGATAGGTATTTATATCGGTAGTGCCGTCCTTTACCTTTCTAAATGCGCGACGAGAAAATTTTCTGAATATCAAGGTAAAAATTACGATAAAAGGAACGAAGCACAAAACCATAAGCGTTAATGCGTAGTTTATAAAGAACATAGCCACAAGAACGCCGACAATAACGAAAATATTCTTGAAAAGATTCATAAGAATATTCGTAAACATCATAGATATCGCATTTGTATCATTCGTTACCCTGGTAACAAGTCTGCCGACGGGGTTACTGTGAAGCTGTGAATGCGAGAGCCCTTCGATGTGAAGAAAGACATCCTCTCTTATCGATGAGAGCATTTTTTGCCCTGTCTTTTGCAAGACGAGTGCCTGAATATAGGAGCAGACTTGAGAAACTACAAGAAGCACCGCGTAGATAAGAACGACAATAAGAAGATCGGAAATTTCAAACTCCCCTTTTACCGTTTCTTCAGCCATACCTATAAGTATGGGAGATACTATATCATAAGCTATAGAAAACAGCATTACCGCACCTACGATAAGAAAGCTTTTTCTATGCGGCTTTGCGTATTTAAGAAGGCGAAGGATGATTTCACTATCCTTCATATTGCGGTCAAAGCCTATTGCCTGCTTTTTGTCCTTCATCAAGGCATACGCCAAAATAAAGACCGCTGCTATTACGCCAACGAATGCACCGACGAAAATCAGTGGAAAATATTCATACATAAGCCGACCACACCTTTCTTATGATTTTAAATTATTTCGCCTCATCCTCAAGGCGCTGAAGCTCAACCGTACGTCGATATTTAGGGCAACGAGCCATAAGCTCTGCGTGATTACCGACGTCAACAAGCTCACCGTTATCGATAAATATTATTTTATCCATACCCGAAACAGTGGATATTCTGTGTGCTATAAGAATAGTTGTTTTACCTTTTCTTGTTTTGTGAAGGTTTTCGAGTATTTCCCTCTCCGTATCGGTATCGACTGCCGAAACCGAATCGTCAAGGATAAGCACCGAGGCATTCTTCATAAGAGCACGGGCTATTGAAATTCTCTGCTTCTGACCACCAGATACCGTAACTCCGCGCTCCCCAAGAACGGTTTTATATCCCTCGGAAAATTCAGAGATGTTTTCGTGCACACTTGCGAGAACAGCGGCATTTTTCACCTCGCCCAGCTCAAAGCTATCCTTTGCGAAACCAATATTGTTCTCTATCGTATCACTGAAAAGGAAGTTATCTTGAGGAACATAAGCAATTCCGCGACGAAGAGATTCAATTGTGATGTCATTTACATCAATACCGTCAAAAAAGAGCATACCTCGAGGAATATTATAAGTACGAAGCATAAGATCGACAATTGTTGTCTTGCCCGATCCCGTTCTTCCGATGATTCCAATACTCTCACCCGCGTTTATCTTAAAAGAAATATCTTTCAATACATAATCACGCGCTCCGGGATATTTAAAGGTGAGCGAGCAAAGCTCTATATCTCCCGATATTGATTCAACATCGCGCGCAACCTTCTCATCCACCACGCTCGGTTTCTCATCAAGAAGCTTTGATATGCGGTTAAGAGATGCTTTGGCGCGCGAGGACATTTCTATAAGCTGAGATATTGCCATTATAGGCCAAACAATAGATTGAAAATAGCTTATAAACTCGATAAGCTCTCCTGCATTAAATACATCCTTATAAACGAGGTATCCACCGTATCCGAGAATTATACAAACTACCGATTCGACAAAAAGAATAACAAATATATGAAGAAGAGTGGATGCTCTTGTATAAACTATATTTGCATTCTCATTCTCTTTGTTAAGCTTTTTAAACCGCCAAAGCTCATATGCCTCTTTTGCGAATGCTTTAACTACGGAAATACCGGAAAAGGATTCCTGTGCAAAATCCGAAATTTTGGAAAATGCCGCTTGACGAGTTGCCCATTTTTTCATCATATACTTACCTACTATTGTAGATACGATAAATAGTAGCACCATTGGTATCATTGAAAAGAGGGTAAGCATAGGACTCATTCTTATCATTTTGACAAATGCCAGCACTCCGAGTAGAAGCGCATCAAAGAACATAAGTATACCGTTTCCAAAGCTTTCGTGTATCGTTTCAAGGTCGTTTGTGAAAAGCGACATAAGATCACCGACCTTGTTTTTTTGATAGAATTCCTGTGAAAGCCCCTTGGAATGCTCAAACATACGGAAGCGAAGATCCCTCTCCACTCTTATAGAAGCACCGTAGAAGCTGACGCGCCATAGGAATCTGCCTATAACCATAGCAAATATAATGATTATCATAGGCAGGCATATTTCATCAAGCACGAATGTCATATCAAAATCACGAAGTACCCCGTCAATTTCTACGACTCCATTGTTTGCCCCGTTGATAACCATTTTATAAAGCTCGGGAATTTTAAGCTGAAAATAATCAACAAGCAAAAGCGCGAGCACTCCGAGAAGAAGCAAAGGCGAATATTTGAAATAATAACGGTTTACATGCTTACCGAATACCATATTCTGCTCCTTCCCACACAGCTCGCGCGTAAAATAATATAATACAAATATTTTACCATACGGTATAATCTTTGTCAATATTCAAAGGCAAGAAAAAGAACCTCCAACACTCGGTTTGGAGGCTCTTTTTTAAAATTATTTCTGAACAAGGTGGATTGCGAAGCCGCAAATTTCATCCTTGAAATAAACGAACTTAGGCTTGCCTGTCTTATCATCGTAAGTAATGCTCGACTCGTCAAACTCGAAGCCCTGACGCTTGAAGTATGCCATAGCTCTGTCTACAAAGTATGTACGAATACCGATGTGACCGCACTTTCCGGGACCCTTTGAGGTCATAAATTCAAATGCATCACCTGCAAAGATGGACTTTGAGGTCTGGCGAAGAGGCATACCGAACATAAGCTCAAAAAGCTTTGCTCCGCGCTCTGCCTCAGCGGCATTTTCATTATTGATTCCCATATGAACAAATTCAAGACCAAGCATAGTCTTAACTGCATTTCTGGTAAGAGCAGTAATCTCGTCCCACTTCTTTTCCTTAACAAGCTCATCCTTTACCATAAAGGAGCCACCGCAAGCAACTATCTTATTGAACTTGAGATATTCAAGAAGGTTATCGGCATTGATACCGCCGGTAGGCATAAATGTAAGCTGAC
>CAYRJG010000056.1:0-13423 GCA_964424525.1 uncultured Ruminococcus sp. | reverse complement strand
CTCGCGCCGCTTCGCTACGTATAAAATACGTCGAGGTCGGGAAACGCGAAGAGAAAATGACTATAATCAAATTGGAGAAATTCGTAGAATTTCAACCTTATATTATATTTTTTAGCTCATTTGTATAAAAGTGAGCTTTTTTTATTCTATTTCAGTCATTTTCGGTTGCGCCCAAATGCGCCAGCAACTTTAGTAACATATATAGTAGCACAACAAAACTCTGATTTCAAGTGCTTTTTAAATTTTTATATATTTATTTTCGCATTACACCTTGAATTTTGCTCTGAAAGGACGTCCGTTTGCCAGTGCAAAATCTATCTCAATTCTCGTTTTACCATTCACACTTATGACCTTCATCTTGCGATTCTTTTCGATAACCTCAAGCGGCTTATCTATTTCAAACACGCCTACTGTAAGCTCATGAGTGGGGTCGGTTGCGGAAAATTCAAGTTCTCCGCCACGCTCTCTTATCATAACGATTGCCGAACATTCAGCATTAAGATATCCCGATTTACCCGGCTCGTGGAATACGTATCCGGCAAGCTCAAGATTGCGCTCACATACTGCCTGAAGCGCAGGAGTGTTGGAGATTATCTCAACATCGGGATTCTTCACGTACTCGGAAAGACGAGCCTCGTCTGCATAAGGAAGAATTGCATAAGCGTAGGTTTGCTCCTTCGGATTTTCACCGTGCTCACAGCGAATCTCAAAGAACGGCTGTCCGCCTGCCTCCTCGCAGTTATATCTTCCCACATACGCCTCGCACTCATCGAGGAATACAAAGCCTGCGTGCCCTTCCATAAGCACGTATCCTTTACCCGTGTAGCGTTTTTCAAAGGGTTCTTTGGGCAAAATCTCGCTTACCTCTCCTATTTTCACCTTCTGCGAATATTCATTATCCTTCACTATTCTTCTGTGCTCAAGAGTTGTTGAAACAGGAGAATTCATACTTGAATTTATTCCTGCACCGAGCGCAATAATTTCATTATCGAAGCAGAACCAAGCCTTCTTTGCAACGAGGTCATCAAAATGCACGGGAAGCGGTCCGCCATATCCGGTGTCGGGAACGTCAAGCTCGGGACCCTCAAAATGATAAGCCTCAAAATCCATAGCGGCAATGAGATACTTATCGGCAAAATTCATAGAGCCCGCAAAGCTTCTTGACGGATGCCAGGGATATTGCGAGCTTATCGAACGGATGGCTCTTTCCTGCGCATCCTCGGTCGTTCCGGGGAATCTATATGCCACGTTTATATTTTTCGCAAGGAAATTTCTTCCGTCGTGCTGATTCGAATCGTAATCGGTATAAAGATAGGTTGCACCGTCACCCGTATGCCATCCCGTTTTATTCTGACCGTTTATACATTCGTAGGCAAACTCGCGCTTTGATGACATAGCAATACCGAATCCATAGTTGTTTATCTGCTGGGATGCTCTGTCACCTGTAAAATATGCGTGAGCATATTCATAATCGTTTTCTGCGGAAACCGATTCATCATTCATTATATCGTCTATAATGGTACAGCCGAGAATATTTGTGTTGCTCTTTAGTGCTCTTAAAGCATCCTCTGTTGCAACGTTTCTCTTTATCATATGCTTTATGTAAGCATCCTCATCCTTGCCGAACATTCCTATCATAGGAAGGGTATCCGAGAAAATAGCCGCACCCGTGCCCATTTCGGAGCCATCCGTGCTTCTTCCGTAAAACATCATAAATGCCTGGGATTTATATATTGCAGGCTCAAACATATATTTCACAACCGCGAACTGATTATATTGCTTGGGACTTGAAAATTCAAGAGCTGTTCCGGCAAGGCTTGATGCGGTGTAAAGTACTCTGTCAAGATTAAGCTTTCCGTATCCCATATTCATCGGGAAGCCGTGAGTCCACTGCGTATAATCGACACGGGGACCTTCTTCAAGCTCGCCAAGTCCGAGAAGAAGGTCAAAGTCAACAAATTCCTCATACAGGCGCTCGGCATCGCAAAGTGCGATTGCCACCTTGGTGCAAATGCAGATTCTTGAAAGCGCCATATCACGCCTGATTCCGGTACGCATAAAGGTAGCAACATGGTCAAAGCAACGAAGATAGGTCTTCTTTTCCTCCATAGTAAAGGAGTCTTCCATTATAAAGAATATGTCTGTGATAAATTCGGGTGCAGCAATATACCAATACCACCAGTTGAAGGCGCGTGTGCTTCTCCAACCTCTGTCCTCTATCTCTGCCTCGCCGTACATATTCTCATACATCCAGCGCATACCGTCAAGAATATCCTTATGAAGCTCTTCGTTCCCATAAAATTCGCAACCGTAAGTGCCCCAGCCCTTTGCCATATCGCAAAGTCCTTGATACTGGGTCCAAAGCTCGTTTGATTCGGTGGGAATATGATCTCCCCAAAGAATGCGGCGGTCGGGATTCTTATTAAGCGTTTCCCACTTTGTACGGCACTTATTTGCAATAGCATCAACTCTCTCTTTTATAGAGGGATTCGACATATCGTTGAGCTCCGGTGAGCCAACAAGCTTTTTGCGCCAATTCGAACGCGCCATCTTATAGTCCTCGGAGCTGAATTTATAAGGGTCATATTCACCGAGAACCAGATATGCTCCAGCCTCCTCAATATCCTCATCCTTATCCATTTCGGCAATTGCATCTGCATCGCCTACACAAAGAAGCCTTCCGTCGTAGTAGGTTTTTGCCGCGAATCCGAGAGCTGAAGCCGCCTCGGTTGCAACAACGAATATATAATCTCCCTCGACAAAAGATACCGCATCACCCGGCTTAAAAGAAAATTTCGAGCCGCCAAGTGATAAAGTATATCTTCCGCGGCAGAATGAGAGCTTCGCACCGAGAAATTTGGTAAAAAACAGGGTGGGAACGCAAACCTTTCCGCCAACGGCAACCGTTCTCACAGAACGGGTGGATTCGTCATACTTTGTAACACCGTCTGCCGTATATACATTTTGAGAATAAATAAACGCGGATACCATTCCTCTCTTGGAGAGCGCAACAAAGCGTTCGCCTGCTGCGTCATCAAAAAAGCGGTATTCGCGTGCACATTTTACATTATCGTTTCGCATAATTTTAATCCTTTCGCCATGTCTGCATATAATGTGCGCTCTCGCACGCGCACGCATCACTTATATTTTACACTTACAAAAATTCAAAGTCAATAATTTACAGCTCTTTTAAACTCTTTAAATTGCCGAAGTTTTTTGTGAAAATTCACCTAAATCGATTAGATTTTTTTGTTTTCAATAGTTCAAAACCCCATTTTTTGTAAAACAAGGTTGACTTTGAATAATATTTTATGATATACTGCCGTGGACGTAATCGAAAAAGAAAATTTCATCTTTAGTCAAAAAGCAAAAACGAAGGCTTTATAAATTATGAAAACAATATATGAGCTTACCGAAAATAATTGGAGAGAAGATTTCTTCTACTGCTACGGTCCGCAAGCAAAGGATACGAGCAGAATCTTTACCGAATCCGACCGTGACGAGCGAGGAGCTCTTGTTGGCGGCTATGATAAAAAAATAAATGGATATGACTATATCTCTCTTCTCACAAACAAAAAGTATTCAAATAAGGTTACGGCAACCCTTAAATGCTCATATCAAGGAACGGGAGCACCGCTTATCGTTTTCTCCGATGACCTTGAAAAAGACGGAAATGCGCTTCGCTACGTTTTGCATTTTGAAGTCGTTGCACACAAGAACGGATGCAATATCTGGCATGTAGTTCCGCGCCCCGAAACACCCGAATGGCCTGTTAAATCCACAAAAATAGCATTCGATAACTTTCCAATCGAAGAGGACAGCGAAATAGAGATTGAGGTTACTATCAAAGGAAAAAACATTTTTTCCACGGTAAACGGACACAAAATATCCGTTACCGACCCAGATATTCCCGACAATTTTCACATTGGATTTACAACCTGTGAAGGAGTTTGCAAGCTTTGGGAGTTCTCTGTGGAAGATTAATTCTCAATACTAAAATAACACCTAGATATGCACCTCGAAAATCGAGATGTTGACAAGTCAATATTTTTGTGCTAAAATAAGATGACGGTATCTTGGTTTCTTGCAAATTTTTACAAAAGATACCGAATATAATTTATTAAAAGCCGCGTATGCGGCGTGAAAGGAACAAAGAAATGAGTAACTATGTTATTCACACCGATTCCGCATGTGATCTTTCTCCCGAAATGCTCAAAGCATGGGGAGTAAAATCCGCTAGTCTTACCTATAAATTTGAAGATTCCGATACTGTATATGACGAAAGCTCCCTTCCCATCACCGAGTTCTATGCTACTATGAAGGCAGGCAAAGTTGCAAAGACCGCCGCTGTTAATACCGAGGTGTTCACCGCACTGTTTGAAGAGGATCTCAAGGCAGGTCTTGACGTTCTTTATATCGGTTTTTCATCAGGACTCAGCGCAACCTACAACTGCGCGAGAATTGCAGCTCTTGAGCTTGCAAAAAAATATCCCGAACGCAAGGTAATTGCATTTGATACCCTTATGGCATCGGCAGGAACAGGACTTTATATCCGTCTTCTTCTTGATAAGAAGGAAGAGGGCGCGAGCATCGAGGAGCTTGTTGAATATGCCGAGTCCATTAAATTCAAGGTTTCCGCTTGGTTTACGGTAGACGATCTTGTTTATCTTAAAAGAGGCGGAAGAGTAAGTCCCACTACCGCATTCGTTGGAAATATGCTTGGAATAAAGCCTATTCTTCACGTTGACAATGAGGGACATCTTGTAAAAGTTACCACCGCACGCGGTCGCCGCGGCTCTATTACAGCTCTTGCAGACAAGTATGGAGAGCTTTGCGAGAATCCCGCAACCGATAAGGTATACATCTCTCACGGAAACTGTGAGGAGGATGCAAAAGCTCTTGCGGATATTCTTAAGAAGAAATACGGCGCAACCGTTTCGGTAATTACATTCGTTGGTTCTGTAATCGGCGCACATTCGGGCCCCGGAACCCTTGCACTCTTCTACGTAGGAAAGGAAAGATGACCTTAGGTCACAAAAGGACAAAATATGCCAAACACGGAAAACAAGGACAAGAAGCAGACGGCGGCAAAGGCGGCTGCCGAAAAGAAGCCCTCGACTCCCGCGAAAAAATCCATATTTAAGAAATCTCCGCCAAAAAAAAGCACTCCGAAGGATGAGGTAAAGAAAACCGAAGAGGTCAAAAAAACTGCTGAAAAAGCGCCTGCAAAAAAGGAAGCGGCAAAGAAACCCGCGGCAAAGAAATCTGCCGAAACCAAAAAGCGAGGACTTTTCAATACAAAATATCTCTCCGGACTCCTCTTCTCCAAAATGGCGAAGGGCGGTACAGAGCAGCTTTCCACGCACGCAGATGAGGTAAACCAACTTAACGTATTCCCCGTTCCCGACGGTGACACGGGCGATAATATGAGAATGACCATTGAAAGCGGTCTTGCAGAGGTTGAGAAGATAGATTCCGATGACCTCTCCGACGTAATGAAGGCACTCTCTCACGGTATGCTACTCGGTGCGCGCGGAAACTCGGGCGTTATTCTCTCCCAATTTTTTGCCGGAATCGCAAAGAAGCTTGATGCATCCGACAAGGCAGATGCCGCAACGCTCGGTGCTGCACTTGAGGTTGGTGTTGAGCAGGCTTATGCATCGGTTATGACTCCCACCGAGGGAACCATTCTTACCGTTGCGCGCGAAGGTGTTGAATATGCCGTATCACGCATCACCCCTAAATCAACCATCCCCTCATTCTTCTCTGATCTCGTTCAAGGAATGCAGGATACTCTTAACAGAACTCCCGAGATGCTAACCGCGCTCAAGGAAGCTAACGTTGTAGATAGTGGAGGAGCAGGTCTTTTCTACATCATCGACGGATTTAACAGAGTTCTTAACGGTGAAGAAGTTGGCAAGAAAAAGAAGGCTCAGAAAAAGACCAACCGTCCTGCTTCTATGCCCTCACCCACAGTATTTGCTTTCGGTCCGGATAGCAATATGACCTTCGGCTATTGCACCGAGCTTCTTCTACAGCTTCAGCACAAAAAGACCGATATTGATGCATTCACTATCGAGCCCGTCAAAGAATTCCTTGCCGGAATAGGCGATTCGGTAGTTGCATTCAAAACCGACAGTATAGTAAAGATACACGTTCATACTTTTACCCCAGATAAGGTTCTTGCATATTGCCTTCAGTACGGTGAATTCCTTACTGTTAAGATTGAAAATATGTCTGTTCAGCACTCCGACCTTGACGAAAAAGAGCCCGCGGCGGCAAAAATGACTCAAGACGCAGTTGAAAACAAGGACATCAATGAGGAAGACGTAAAGATTGCGGCGGCATTCCCCGTAAACGAGGAAACCGCAGCGCCCACAGCAGAGTCTGCACCCACGGTAAATAATGAGCCCAAAAAGAGATACGGAACCGTAGCAGTAAGTAACGGTGACGGAATTGAGGCACTTTTCCGTGAATTCGGTGTTGACGGTATTATCCACGGCGGTCAGACAAACAACCCCTCAACGAACGATTTCCTTAACATATTCCCCTCCGTTAATGCCGAACATATATTCGTATTCCCTAACAACGGTAACATAGTAATGGCGGCTCAACAGGCGGCCGAGCTTTATACCGATGCGACAGTTCACGTTATCCCCACCAAAAACATTGGAACAGGTTACGTTGCGATTTCCTCGCTCAACTATGACGAGGAGAATGTTGACGCGGTTATCCAAGGCTTAACCGATGCTATTGCGAATGTTACGTCAGGTTACGTATCCCCCTCTATCCGTGATACCGATATAAGCGGAGTCCACATCAACAAGGGTGACACTATCGGTATTATCGACAAGGAAATTGTTGTTTCCTTGCCCGACCAGACAAAGGCAACCTGTGCTCTTGCAACGAACCTGCTTGCTATGGAAGGCAAATATATGCTTACCGTTTTCGTTGGAGCAGATGCAACCGAAGAGGAAAAGGCGACTCTTGAAGCACACGTTCAGAAGTTCCACCCCACGGCAGAAATCTATTTCATCTACGGCGGTCAGGAAATCTACCCCTTCATCTTCACAGCAGAATAAAAACAAAAAACACTGCCCCGTGTCTCTGATTTCTTGACACGGGGCGGTGTTATTTATCTTTTTAGGTGTTGTTTTAGTCTTCTAATTTCAAGGCTATTGCAACAAGCCTCTTTGCCGTAGAGAAGAGAGAACGGATGAATGCGTATTCTCTATCCGAGTGTATATATCCGCCGGCAACCGCAATCGAATCGATCGTGGGAATTCCGTATAACGTCATATCTGCGGCATCGGAGCCGCCCTTACCGACAGTGGGAGTAAGCTCGGGAAGACCACACGCCTTAAATGCTTCATTCACGCGAGAGGCGAGATTATCGTTTCTCTCGCACTTTTCCATATTAATGCGATAGCTCTTGACGGAAAGCTCTGTGCGACAGCCCTCAACGTGAACGGTATCCGCAATCTCGTGAACGCGACGCTTTACAAATTCAAGCTCCTCGCCCGTCATATATCTTATATCGGCAATGAAGGTGCATTTTTCAGCAACGGTATTCGGCGTGACACCACCGCTGATAACACCGCAGTTGCAGGTAATGCCACTCGGATCCTTCCATTTTTCAAGCTCAATTATTTTATGAGCCGCTTCGAGTACTGCATTTGCGCCCTCGTAACAACGAGCCGAATGAACAGCCTCTCCAAATATATCAAAATTGAATCTTATAATTCCCTTTCTGCTGACAACCATGGTATCCTCAACAGCACCAATACCCTCGCAGTTGATAAATGCCACGGCATCCTTTGCCATCTGTGCCATAAATGCCGCAGTGCGCTTTTCGCTCGTTGAGCTTCCAACCTCCTCATCGCTCTGCAAAATAAGCTTGATAGGTCTTTTATTATATCCGGAATCTTCAAGTGCCGTCATGGCCATAAGAGATGCGACAATACCACCCTTGCAATCGACAACACCCGGGCCGATTATAACATCTCCATCAACCCGTGTAGCGGGATTGCCGAATGTGCCGACAGGATGAACGGTATCCATGTGTGCCGAGAAGCATATAGGGCGCGCATCCACATCGGCATTCATAGTAATACATACAGCATCGCCCGACACGTCCTCGCGGTGAATCTGAACGCGCCATCCGCGCAACTTTGCAATTCTTGCAAAATAATCTCCGACAGCGTCAACTCCCGCTTTAAAATTCGTGGGACTCTCAATATCACAGCACTCACGCCATATTTCTATATATTCCTTCTCTCGCTCATCAATTTTATCGAAAACCTCGGTATAATTCATTTTATATCCATCCTTCAAATATTTCTAATAGTATATTCCGTTTGAAAATTTCGTGGGTAAATTTTCTTTATAAATGTGCGATTCGGAAGAAAGTGTAAGAACTTTTGGTATAGAGTATCCGTCACCCTCGTCACCAAACTCAATTACGGTCATACCCGTGTGAGTCATATCAAATCTCGTACAGAACTGCGGATACGGAATATCAAGAATTGTAGAGAGAAATGCAAGACCGAAGCCTTGATGAGCAAACAAGGCAACTCTTTTATTATTCTTTTCTTTGATTTTATATCTGCCCAATCTTCCGTCATGCTCATATCCGAGCGAGGCAAAGAATACATCTGCCTCGGTAAGAATTCTATTCATACCGAATTCGTAGTCATACTCGGAAAATTCGGGGTGGCGATACCACTCATGACCCAGTGCTGTAACCTCGGGGCTCGTCAGAAGTTTTCTCGTTTTTGCGTAGTGAAACAACCAACGCCTGCCACCGGGAGTAAGAACTCCGAGCTGCTCCCAAGCGTGCCCCTCGTTTGCAAAATCAAGCAATTTTATATCCTTTTTGAGAATCTCCGAAAGAGGCTCGGCAGTCTGCTTTGCTCTTGCTGAAGTAGATGAATATATTTCGTCAATACCGTGAAGAGCAAGCCTTCTCCCCACCGCTTCAGCCTGTCTTTTTCCGAGTGGAGTCAAGGAATCGGGATCATATATCGGATCACCGTGACGAATATAGTAAAAAAGCATATTTTACCCCCATATAATTTCTATATTAATATCTTACCATATAAAAATTCGCATTTCAACCACATACAGAAAAAAAACAAAAAATCTCAATTATAAAAGCCTGCAAACCCTTGGGATAGGTAATTTTGCAGGCTTTTGTTATTTGTGTTTCGATTTGTTAGTTAAATGCGCGAGAATCCAAAGCTGTTAACAAGAGCGTCTATCTTCTTGCCCTCACGGCACATTGGACATTCATGAGCAGGATAGGATGCGTATCCGTCAAGGTCATTGGGATCAAATACCGAGTGAACGGGATAACCCGCACATTCACCGACCGTTGCGAATATAGAAGCAACACCCGCAACCATACCACCGTAATAATTTATTGCTTGAATAGCCGACTGCGTCGTGTATCCGGTAGTAACCGACGCGGCAAGGATAAGCACATGCTTACCTCTTATCATCGGAGCTGTACTGTCACGGAATATGAGCTGGCTTCCCGATGTGCGTTCAGGGGTAACTATATAAATAGTTTGATGCTTGTTCATATTGGTAAAATCCTCACGGGTGAGCTCTGCCGCAAGGCAGGCACCGATAACCTCGGTTCCGTCAAGACACAATATTGTATCAACTACGGTATTCTGCTTATAGTAACCGACAAGCTCCTCCGCAACAGCACGAGCCTCGGAAAGACGGCTCTTCTGTGCAACCACGTCAATATAATAATTGATATGGCTGTGGTTAGTTGCAAAATGACCCGGAGCTACACGTAAAAACAGATTTCTCTTTTTAGTTCTAATCTTATAGGATTTCTCGGTTGGCATGGACGTTCTCCTTTACTTTATGAGCGTCATGCGGCAATCTGTGCTACCGCATTCGCCTCTATGGTAATATTTTACAGCATTTTTGTAATTTTGTCAATAGAAAATTATAAAACTGCACAAATCAGCCCGTAACGGTGGTTTTCTCATGTCTTTCATACTGCGAGATGAGCCAATACATAGCCGCCTCCATATCAATTTGATGACCACCGTCAAATATATCAAGAAAAAGGCGAGCATCGGGGTATTCCGATAAAGCTTTCATATAAAGATTTATGCTTTGGGATACGGGAACGCAATTATCGTATTTTCCGTGAAAAATTTTGGTATTAGACCTTGCAAGTCCGGAAATATACGATATTGGCGAGCGTTTTTCCATCTCTTCAATGCTATCCGAACAACAAGCGAGAACGTGTGGTGCGTAATTTTTATTCTCTTTTACCCAATCAGAAAGATTGCAGATAGGAACGGCCGCCGCCGTTGCAAGAAAGAGCTCCGGATGTGTTCCCGCCATCATAAGAGCCATATGCCCACCGCCCGAAAGTCCGATAAGCATAACGTTCTTTGCATCAGAGCCGTATGTATCAACACAATACTTTATTGCATCACAAATATCGGCTATTGCAAGAGATGAGGCGCACGCTTCCGTGCAGTGCGGATTTGTTTTGAGATTCGGACCGCGAAATTGGGGAAGAAGAACATCAAAATTGTATTTTTCCGCATACGGAATAATATTTGATATCTGATTGTTTCTATCATAGCTCCAAGTATGAAGTCCGACAATAAGAGGTCTTCCCACCCCTTCCGCTTTAAAGAAAAGAGAGGGCTGAAGACTTCCGTCAAGAGAGGATTTTACATAAATTTCTTCTTGATTCATTTTTACTTCTTTACTTCTCCTTGAATTTAGATTATCATTCTATTGCACTCTTCAAGGCTACCGTTTTCATATATAACGGTTTTTACCTCGTATTTGCCAAAATTAAGCGAAATATTTGCATCACATACCGAAAGAACTGTTTTTCTCTCGTTTTCGGTGTTATTGATAAGTCTGAAAATAATAGCATCCCGCCCGTCTGCCTTCTTCATGGTAACAAGAGCTACAGAATCGTCACCAACAGATACCGAAAAGCACTCCGCCCGCTTTACAGATGAATTGGCAGGAAATACGTTAAGCGCGTAAGGCTGCCTTGAAAATTCGAGCGCAACACGCTCAAGTTGCTCTCTCTTATACACTCCGAGCCGGAAGGAATAGGAGGTTTCACCTTGGTCTATCTTTTTTGTAAATCTGTCAGAAGGGATTATAGGACGCGACTCTATCGGATGCGCACAATACGTAACACCGCGGACAAGCGAAATGTAGAGCGCATCATTTTCAAAATGGCTTCCGTAGCTGCAATTATTTAACACGGTAAGGCACTTATCTCCCGTATCAACAGCAATAAAGCGTTGCGAAACGTTCTCGCGCGCATCGGTAAAGAGCTCTTCCGTGCCAAAGGCGCACTGACCGATAAGCTTTCCTTTCACAGAAAAAGGAAGCTTAAGCTTTACGAATTTATCAACGTCACCAAGATATACCGTAACATCAATATCAATATAATCGGTATTCTTATAAATTTTATACCCTATTCTCGCTCGGGTATTCTCCTTTTCAAAAAAAGCCTCTATTCCGAGATAGATATCCCCGTTTTCTATCACTTGAACACTCTTCATTCCCTCAAAAACACCACTCGGATTTTTAGAAAGAACAAAGGACTCCTCTCCCTCTCCAACACGCAAAAGCTGATTCTTTCCCATAGCCCACGGGTCGGGGTTGTCCGAGAACATAACAGGAAGGCAGGCGTTTTCAACGTAGTCAATTCCATCAAGCGAATATTTTTTCAAAAGACCTGTTTTTATATCTATTTCTACGCGTTTTCTTCCGTTATCAAATACGAACGCATCCTCACGCTCGGAAAGCTCGGCAGGAGCGAAATCAACGTATACACTGTATCGCGTAATTTCAAGCGGCATAAGCTCGGCCTCAAAAATTATCCTCTTGCGCCAATCCAAATTGAGATTGCTCTCTTCCTTTACAAGCTGGCACTTTACCTTATTTCCCTTACCGTCAAGAAGGGTAATACGGGAATTAATATCAGGGTTCCAGTTTTGGTCGGCAAGCATAAACTCGCATTCAACATTGGTTTTTATCGGATATGTATTTGGATTGTAAACGAGTATCGGGAACTCGCCCTCTCCCGCCGGTAGCTCGGTAGATGCAAGCGCATAAAAGGCGCGAGTTTTAAGTCTTTCAATTTCAAGAAGACCGTGGTCAAGAAGTTTTATTCCGTTTTCCTCACCGCACTGTATGGAAGTTCCGGGAAGAACGTCATGAAACTCCGCATTCAAGAGATCCTCAACTACCGTGTGAAGCTCCTCTTCGGGATATTTACCGAGAAGCCCCTTTGACAGCGCGGCAGTAAGCATAGCCTCTGTATAATATATTTCATTTTCAAGCTGGGCATGCTTTTTCTTCACACGGGTCATAGAAGTATAGCATCCCGGCATAGAAATCCGGAGAGATTTATCGAATATCTCCGTAGGATTTGCGCGTTCAAAAAAAGTCTCGGGAGTTGAGTGAATATATTTATCATTCGACTCCTCAATCAATTTCTTTATATCACCAAGATCCTTTCTCGACGGACCGCCACCGTGATTGCCTACACCCCAAAGAACACAAACAACGTCCTCTGCCTGCGTGGCGGCACGCTCCTCTATTATCTCTCTTGACCTGCCAAGTGCCGAGCCGTAGGCTGCAGCGCGATTTGCCTTAATCTCGCTTCCATCAAGCCCGCGCCAAATAAACTGCTCAGCAGGAAGTGTAAGCTCCGACTTATAAGGACGCATAAAGATATAGCTATCCTGCCCGCATTTCTTAATTATCTGAACCAGTCCTATACTGTGACCGAATGGATCAAAGTTTATCGCGGTTGTCGGTTCTTTGCCGAATTTTTCTTTGAAATAACGCTTTCCCTCGTTTATTTGACGAACAAAAGTCTCTCCTGCCGGCATATTGCAATCGGGCTGTAGATACCACCCTCCCATTATATGCCATTTACCTTCATTCACAAGCTCTCTGATTTCTTCGAAAAGCTCCGGCGCATATTCCTCAACATATTTATATACCGTTACCTCATTGTGGCAAAATATATAATTGAACTCACGCGCAAGATTAACAGCACTTCTAAAGGTGGAAAGCACTGCGCTCACACCCTCCTGCCAATCCCATTGCCATATAGGATCTATATGCGCGTTACATATAAGATGAATCTCTTTCATCATAACGACTCCCTTCAAATTAATCATTAAACAAAGCATACACACTTTTATTTTAACCTAATTCTACCATAACAATTTAAAAATGCAATAGAAAGAGCTAAAAAATATAACTTTTTATAATTTTTGAAAAAATTTTAATATTTTTTTGATAAACCCCTTGACAAACTAAAAAGCCTTTGATATAATATTAAAGCATTTAACGGAAGGTTAGCTCAGTTGGGAGAGCATCTGCCTTACAAGCAGAGGGTCAT
>CAYRJG010000055.1:0-13451 GCA_964424525.1 uncultured Ruminococcus sp. | reverse complement strand
GTACGCACGGTGGTGTGGGAGGTCGGCGGTTAATCACCGCCTCCTACCCGATTTATTAAATTATCTCTCTTCTTATTTCCGATTCGGTCGCAACCGATGGGGGCGTGCCGAAATACTTTTTGTAATTTCTGAAAAACGTGGTGTAGTCATCAAAACCGCATTCGGTATAAACCTCTGTCGGCTTTGCACCGTGGCGTAACTTTTTTTCTGCAAGCAGAAGTCGCTTTGAAAGAATATATTTCGCGGGAGTCATATGAAGCTCTTTTGTGAAAATGTGATGAAGGTGGCTCTTGGTTATGTAAAGCGCCGCACTTATCTCGTCAATTCCGGATATTTCGGTCAGATGCTCCCTTATATATGCGGTTGCTTTGTCAATAAGCGGATTCACCGAACCGCGCTCACCGTCTTCATCGAGAAGCGTAAGATTATAGAATACCTCTTCGATAATATTGCAAATAAGATGACCGTATTCCTCATCCGAAAATTTGCCGTAATAAAAATCAAGTCTTGAAAAAAGCTCGAATATGCGCTCGTTGCCCGCACATCTGAAAACATCGCGCATTTTCGGTATCCTGTCGCGAATGCTCTTTTCTATGAGTTTTTCGTTAATTATAATATCATATCTGTCATAATAGGTGACCTCTGTCGGAAATATAGAGTGAAAAACTCCCGGGCGCGTGACTATAAGGTCGCCCACCTCAAGGTCATAGCTTCGACCTTCGGCATCATATTTCATTTTTCCTTTTAAAAGGAGAATGATTTCGTATCTGTCATGTGTGTGATACGTAAAAAGCTCGGGGCTTGTGTGCTTGTTAAAATGATGGTTATAAGAAACGTCTTCGCACATAACGTTTGATACCATAGTATAGTTAGAACATCTATCCATTTTTACCGCCTCTTTTTATGGTTATCTTTATTTTACCATACGATTACACTTTTTGCAATACATAAGGCTATTTTTTAACATTTACTTGCAAATCATTCTAATATATAATGATGAATAGAGTTATAAATGAATGCGGGGGATGCCCCGAGAAATGGAGAGTTTTATAATGAAGGACACAAGAATTGCAATAATCGGTCAAGGCAGAAGCGGAAGAGATATTCACGGTGCTTTTTTGAAGAGCGAGGCAAATAAATTTTATAATGTTGTTTGCGTAGTTGAAAAAGACCCCGCAAGACGAGAGCTTGCTCTCAAGGAATATCCCGGATGCGAGGTATTTGAAGACTATACAGAACTATTCGGAAGAGATGATATCGATCTTGTGGTAAATGCGAGCTATTCCGAAATGCACTATCCCATAACTAAGGATCTTCTTATTCACGGCTTTAACGTTCTCGTTGAAAAGCCTTTTGCAAGAAACCGCTACGAGTGCGACGATCTTATTAAAACCGCAAAGGACAATGACGTTCTTCTTGCGGTATTCCAGCAGTCGTTCTTTGCGCCCTATTATATATTTGCCAAAGAGCTTATAGACAGCGGAAAGCTTGGTAAAATAGAGCAGATAGATATTAAGTATAATGCTTTTTCCCGTCGTTGGGACTGGCAGACTCTTCAGTATAAAATGGCAGGTCACGTTTATAATACCTGTCCCCATCCGATAGGACTTGCGCTCGGATTTCTTGATTTTGACGAAGATGCGTACCTTGCATTCTCGCGTCTTAAGGTGGTTCATACCGAGGGTGACGCTGAGGACTTTGCAAAGCTTATAATCACCGCTCCCGGAAAGCTTTTTGTAGATATAGAAACAAACAGCCTTGATGCATATCCTCAAACTCTTATGAAAATATATGGCACCAAGGGAACATTCAAGTGCAATATCGGAAGCTATGAGATGAAATATATCGTTGACGGCGAGAACCCTGCGCGTCCTGTTATCCACGAATCTTTGAAGGACGAAAACGGTATGCCCGCATACTGCTCGGAGCAGCTTAACTTCCACGAGGAGAAGGGCGATTTTTCAGGAACTGCGTTTGACTCTGCGGTAAAAACCTACTATGAAATGCTTCATGATTCGCTTAAAACGGGCGCACCTCTTAAGACTACGCCCGAAATTGCTGCAAGAGTAATCGGTATTATCGAAAAGGCTCACGCGGATAATCCTCTTCCCGTAAAGTATTGATAAAAGGAGAATGGAAATGTATAGAATAGCAATTCTTGGATGCGAAAATTCTCACGCTGATGCATTCCTTGATATTATCCTCAATCAGAAGAAATATTCCGATATTGAGGTGGTTGGTGTTTTTTCCGAAGAGGATGAAGCCTGCGAAAGGATGAAGAAAGATTTTGGTGTATATTGTGCAAAGAGCTATGATGAATTTGTCGGAAAGGTTGACGGCCTTGTTATCACCGCGCGTGACGGAAGAAATCACTATAAATATGCAAAGCCTTACATAAAGTTCGGTATTCCGATGTTCGTTGATAAGCCGATTACATCCGATGAGAACGAAGCTCTTATCTTTATGCGCGAGCTTAAAGCAAACGGCTGTAAGGTTGTAGGCGGATCATCCTGCGTTCATGCACCTCTGGTTATCGACCTTGCCAAAAAGGTAAAATCGAGTGAAGCAGGGACAGTTTGGGGCGGATATCTTCGCGCACCCATAAGCCTTGTGAATAATTACGGTAATTTCTTCTTCTACTCGCAGCATCTCGTTCAGGTTATGCAGACTATCTTCGGTTATTATCCAAAGTCGGTTAAGGCGTGCAGAAACGGCGAAAATATCACACTTGTCACAAGATATGATGATTATGATGTTACCGCCCAGTTTACAGGCTCGGATTGGACCTACGTTGCAACGGTAAGCTGCGAAAAGGAATTTGCGGGCGGAGTATATGCTGTAACCGGAGAGCTTTATCCGGCAGAATTTGCGGAGTTTTATCATATTCTCACAGGCGGAGAACAGCCTCAATCATACCGTGAGTTTATGTCGCCCGTTCCCGTTCTTTGCGCGATCGACCGTGCACTTGCCGGCGGAATGGAAGAAAAGATCAATCCCGTGGAGGAAATATAATGGCAAAAATACTTCTTTCGGCATTTGCCGATGAATATAACAGAAATATTGATGAGCAGATCAAAATGCTCACAAGTCGCGGTTTGAAATACATAGAGCCGCGCTTTGTAAACGAAAAGAATATTGCCGATCTTACAGCTTGTGAGGCAAATGAGCTTGCAAAGAAACTTTCCGATAACGGAATCGGTGTTTCCGCGTTGGGATCTCCCCTCGGAAAGATCAATCTTGCCGATGATTTTTCTGCACATCTCGAAAAGGCAAAGAATACATTTGAGGTTGCAAATATTCTTGGTACAAAGAATATAAGAATGTTCTCGTTCTATCTTCGTGACGGAGCAACAAGAGAAGAGTCGCGAGGTGAGGTTGTTGAAAAGCTCGGTGCGCTTCTTGAGCTTGCGGATTCATATTCCGTGACTCTTTGCCATGAAAATGAAGCGAAAATATACGGTGAAACCGATGAATATTGCCTTGATCTTCTCAAGACGTTTAACGGCAGACTCAAGGCGGTTTTCGACATGGGTAATTTCGTTCTTGATCAGTGTAAGCCTTATCCGAAAGGATATGAAATGCTTAAGGATTATATTGAATATTTCCATATCAAGGATAGCCTTGCGGCAGGTGCTATTGTTCCTGCAGGCAAGGGCGAGGCGCATATCTCGGATATACTCAAGGCGCATAAGGCTTATGCAAAGCGTGATTTCTATATTTCTCTAGAGCCGCATTTGCAGACATTTTCCGGTCTTAACGTGCTTACTAACGTAACCTTCGATAATCCTTATAAATATGACACACCCGAGGCGGCATTCCTCGCAGGTCTTGATGCTCTTGAAGATATTCTTCGCGAAATTTAATGCAAAAATGTTACACGGGTGCAACAAAAAAGTGAAGCAGGCGAAAGTTTCTGCTTCACTTTTTTACATCTGAAATTATCTTGTAGGCTTTGAATTTGCCCTTCGGTATTCCTTAGGTGTAATACCCGCCATTTTTTTAAAGAATCGTGTGAAATAGTGTATGCTCTCAAAATTGAGCTCTGCGGCAATTTTCGTAAAGGTGTCACCCGTGTTAATTATTTTTGATTTTGCCGACTCGAATTTTTTGTTGTTTATGAACTCAACGAGAGTGTGTCCCGTAGCTTCTTTAAAACTCTTACAAAGGGTGGCTCTGTTAGTTTTAAAAAGGAACGCAAGCTCGTCTATTGTAATCTTTTCAAGATAGTTATCGTTCATATAAGCAACTATCTCGTTTATGAGAGCAGGTGATTCGGTTCCGTCATCTGCTCCGTCGGGCAGGGCGTTTTCGCGTAACATTCTTATGAGAAAATATTCAAGCAATATTCGGAGCATCTGCTCGGAGCCGTATCTTTGACGGCGCTTCTTTTTCATGTTATAAACCGGCACGTCGTAAGGTGGCATAAATACGTTGCGCCCTTCCTTTACTATCTCGGCAAGCTTTCTCACATTGGAATCGTGAAGCACAATTGGCGCATTTGAAAATCTGTCAATTTCGCTTGAATTACATTCAAATCCGATGATTATAACCTCGGGAAGTCCTTTTTCAGAGCAGGAGAGTGAATGAATGGTATTGCACCTGTGAATAAGCATCTCGTTTTTCTTTAGAACTCCGGTATAATCCTCCGACCTTATACCAAGCTCACCCGAGTTAACAAACACAAGCTCGTAAAACGGATGCTTTTCCTCGCTTGTTGAAAAACTTGCCTGAAATTTGAAAAAATGAAGGTTAACTATACCTGTTACGTTGAATTCGTCACTGAGTCTTTTTACAACGTATTCCATTCTAAAATGCTCCGTTTCTTGGTTTATAAGAGTATTATACTCCGCTTTTGTCCGAATGTCAATAAAAAGATTTACGATTGTGCAAAAAACTTTAACGATTTTATAAATACAAAAAGAATTTACGAATGTATAATATAATCAGTAAATTAAAACATAAGGAGATTTTGTTATGAGTAGAATTTGTATTCCCGATTGGGAATATCAGGAAAGAATTAAGAAGGCTGCGAAGCTTGTAGCCGATGCAGGTCTTGACGTTATGCTTGTTTGCTCTACCGAAAGTGACTATGCTAATGCAAGATATTTTTCGGGCTTTTGGCCTCTTTTTGAGCGCGCAGGTGTAGCAATCAGCGCAACCGGCGATGCGGCACTTCTTGTTGGACCCGAATCCGCTATCTTTGGTAAGGATAGAAGTAAGATCGAAAAGGTATTCGTTCTTCGTGAATTCCGTGAGTCTGCTGACCCATCTTACCCCGAGCTTCAGGCAAGCACATTTAACGATGTATTCCGTGCTATCGGTGTAAAGGGCGAAAATATTAAAATAGGTCTTGGTAGCTACGTTGAGTGCACTCTTCCCATTTATGAGGGAATTAAGGAAGCATATCCCAAGGCTGAAATCGTTAAGTGCGGCGAGATAATGGTTGAGCTTCGTAAGATAAAGAGTGAGAACGAGCTTGCTTGTATCCGTGAGGGCTTCCGCATTGTTGAAATTGCAACCGATGAGGTTATAAAGGCTCTTCGTCCGGGCGTTACCGAGCTTCAGATGGTCGGTGTTGCTCAAAGAGTTATTTACGAGCACGGTGCAGAGTATGAAGGACTTCCTATGTACGTATTCAGCGAGGAGTCCACGCGTCACGCAATCAGCCGTTCCTGCTATCGCGAGATTAAGAAGGGCGATATAGTTCAGCTTAACCTTTCCGCAAAGATTGACGGCTATTCTCCCGCTATCGGTCTTCCCGTAGTTATGGGTAAGCTTGAAGGCGAGCGTCGCGAAATCGTTGAATTCTGCCGTCAGCAGCATGAGTGGACCTGCGAGCAGATTAAGGCGGGTGTTATCGCAAGTGATATCGCAAAGCAGTTCCTTCAGAATTTCAAGGATGCAGGCTTTGAGAAGAACTACGTATACGGTCCTTGCCACGGTACAGGTATGATCGAGGTTGAAGCACCTTGGATGGAAACCAGCACTGACTATCCTCTTGAAGAGAATATGACCTTCCAGGTAGATACCTACATCTCCGGTCCCACCTTCGGTTGCCGTTGGGAGAAGGGTATTGCAGTTAAGAAGGACGGATACGAGTCCTATACCGATTACCTCAAAAAAGGTATCATAGAATTGGAGTTCTGATATGATGGGACTTGGTAAGCGCGATTGGATAATTCCCGACTGTGAGCTTCCGCCTGAAGGCGAGGGCATCATGAAGGGGCATGAAAGTGTTATAGTTGTAAACGATACCGATGAGGTTGCAAAAATCAAGGTCACCCTTTTCTTCGTTGACCGCGAGCCCTATAAGGATATCGAGTGGACTGTTGAGCCGCAGCGCGTAAGATGCTTTCGTATGAATAATCCTGATGATATGTCGGGTTATATTGTTGAAAAAGAGATACAGTATGCTATGAAGCTTGAAAGCTCTGTTAATATCGTAGTTCAGTATGGCAGGCTTGATAACCGCCAGACCAATCTTGCATATTACACTACACTTGGCTTCTGAAAGGAATAAAAATGATACTTGATCACAGTTTTCCTCGTGAGAAGGAATACGTGCAAAAAAACAATATTCCTCTCGTTATCTGCGGCGGAACGGTTGAATACCACGGTCCGCACTGCTCCTACGGTTGCGATACTCTCGTAGCAGAGGGGCTTATCAAAAAGCTTATGGAGAAAAAGGAGATAATGCTTGCTCCCACCATAAGCTATAGCCCTTCAAGCTTTGCTGTGGGCGACTCAAAGAGCGGAACCGTTCACGTTGAGGAGCGCGCATTTGAGGATTACGTTTATTACGTATTTATGAGCCTTCTTTCCGCAGGCTACAGAAACATTTATGTTGTTATTCATCATCAGTTTGAGGATGAATCCGAAATGCCGATGACTCTTTGCTACCGCATGGCTGCAAAGCGCGCAACGATGAAATATCTTGAAATGACACTCGGTCAGGGCTGGTGGGGCAGCGAAAGCTATGCCAACTATTATGAAGAGCTTGAAGGCGCGAATAATCCCTTTAACTGGATAAAGGTAATTCCCACAATGTCTACCGCGGTTCAGCATGCGACAGGATATGACCATGCCGGCAAGTTTGAAAGTTCAATACTTATGTCGCTTTATCCCGATTCGGTTGACCTTTCGCGAATAGACGATATTAAGCATTGGTTTACCGATAGTGCAAGAGGAGCAAATCGTGAGCTCGGCGACCGTATGGTAGAGCTTTCTCTCGAATATCTTGATAAGGCTATTCAGTAATTTCAAGCTACCGAAATTCAAGGCAGAAATGTAAAAAAACAAACATAAACCTATAAAAGAGCCGCATTTTTTGTGAAATGCGGCTCTTGCTTTTTCCATTGATTTGCATATATTATAAATTGCTTGCACGTTTTTATGTTGACAAAGAGAAATGCTTGATGTAAAATGTAGTAAAAAGATCAAAAAATCGGAGATAAAGCTATGAAAAAAACTCTTGTTGCAATAGGCGATTCTATAACTCTTGGTACGTACACATCCGATACAGATACAGGAGCGAATTCAATAGTAGAGCATCCGTTTGCAGAACAGGTTGCAAAGCATTTCGGATATACGGAATTTATAAATTGCGGTATAAACGGAACGTCCGTGAGTCGTACTGCTGATGTTTTCCCCGATAAGGCGATGTCTATCCGAATTGACACAACCCCCGATGCTGACCTCCTTATAGTTGCGGCAGGCACAAACGATTATGCGGGTAGTCTTAAAATCGGCTCTTATGATGACACAGAAGATATCTCGTTTTCGGGCGGCGTATCTGTGTTTTTCTCAAAAATTGCAAAAAGATATAACAAGGTAGTTGTTGTAACTCCGATTCCAAGAGAAAAGGATGGAGAAAACGAAAGCGGTGCTAATCTTGACGATTATCGCAGAGTTCTTTCTCATTTTGCAGATAAGTATAAATTTTTCATTATTGACGGATCGAAAGTCGATATTGATGCAAAAACTCCGGAGGGCAGAGCACTTTATATGCGTGACGGACTCCATCCAAATCAAAATGGCCATGACCTGTATACGGAATACCTGATTTCAGAACTTGAAAAATTTATATAAAAATTGCTCCCATAGCATTCTGTCCTTATCGGTACAGCACTTTGGGAGCAATTTTTTATTTGTGATATTTATTAAGCCAGGCACCACGCAGGTAATGGATAAGATAGATTGCGGCACGGAATACCCAGTCTATCAACATAGCTACCCAAACACCCATAACGCCCATTCCGAATCCGGGAATCTCAAAAAGTCCAAATACCGAAACCGATTCAAGCGAAAGCACATAGCTGAGGGCTACTCTGAATACCCACATACTAAACATAGAGGTGCAAAGTGTTAGTTTTACGTCGCTTGCGGCTCTGAACACATGGGGGAGGAAGAATCCGATAGGCCATATAAGCGCGGCAACCGCACCGTGCAAAAGAATGATATTTCTTGCAAGCTCACTCGATTCTTCGGAAAGATCGTAAATTCCGATAATAGGTCTTGCGAAAACACTCATAACCAAAACTACTACAAATAGCGTTGCATAGGCTATTCCGAGAAGAATTCGGGAATATTTTTTTGCCTGCCCCTTTTCATTTGCACCGATGCATTTTCCTACGACCGCCACCGATGCAACTCCCATAGCATTTCCGGGCACATATTGCAGGCTTGCCATGGAGCTTGCAACTGCATTTGCTGCTATTGAAACCGTGCCGAAAGAGGAGATAAGACTTTGCGTCAAAAGCTTTCCAAACTGAAACATTCCGTTTTCAATACCGCTGGGGATGCCTATTTTCAAAATGCTCTTTATAATAGTAAGATTAGGTCTGTATTTGAATATCTTTTCTATATGTGCGGGAAGATTTTTGTTATGTATGAGGATAAGCATAATGATAACGCCGACAACTCTTGCAATAAGTGTTGCTATCGCCGCACCTGCAGCACCCATATCAAAGCCGTATATCAATATAGCATTTCCGGTAATATTTACGGCATTTACAATGAGAGATGAGGTCATTGTAACCATGGATTTTCCCATAGCACGGAAGGTTGCCGCAATACTGTCAAACATTCCGTATATCGGGAATGAGAGTGCAATATAGAAAAAGTAATCAAGCGCACTATCCATAACGTCTGCTTCAACGTCACCGAAAAGGAGAGAAAGAAGAGGGCGCCTGAAAATTATAACGATAGCAGAGATAGCAGCGGAAACAATTGTTACCGCATAGAATAATTGCTTCGCCGCCGTTTTTGCAAATTCATTATCGCCTCGCCCGAGAGCCTGCGATATTATAACCGCGCCTCCGGTCGAAAGAGCAAGAAATATATACATTATCAAAAGGTCAAGAGATGTAACGAGCGAAACGCCCGAAACCGCGGCTTCACCTGCGCTCGAAACCATCATCGAGTCGATCATACCGACCGTAACCGTCAGTACCTGTTGTATCATAAGAGGTACTATGATCTTTATAAGATCCTTACGTGAAAAAAGCATATAGATTCTCCGTAAAAAGTGTCAGTTAATTTTTAATTAAACAATATTACTTGACTTTCTCGTTGATTATATATATAATATCATATATAAATGACACATTCTAGTCATAATTCGGCATTTTTGTGACGATTTTGGGGGTAAAATATGCAACCTATATTTGGAATAACCCGAGAGCAGGAAAACGAGCTGGCTATACACGATTATAAAATTCTTTCGAGCACCTTCCATTTTCATTCTACAATAGAAATAATACTTGTAAGAGAGGGGAGAGTGGATGTTTGTATTGGCGATAAGAGTAAAGTAATTTCAGCAGGTGAGATTGCGGTTGCAACTTCGTTTGAGCCTCATACCTTCAATAATCTTACGGACTGCTTGGCAACTATCCTGTTTATTCCAACCTATTTATGCGAGGATTTCCTTGTTGCCATGAAAAATAAACGCTTGACCGATCCCTTCTTTTTTGGTGAGATTGCCGAAAAAATGCGTGCCTCATTTGATGCGCTTCTTGATCCCACGCTTGAAAATCTCGAAAAACTAGGTTATGTTTATCTAATTTTGGGTGCTGCTTTGAAAAATGCAAGGCTTGCAGAAACGCGAGATGCTTCCGATGCGGATCTTGGCTCAAAGCTTTTGTTTTATATAAACGAAAATTTTAAGGATGATATAACCCTTGAATCAATTGCTACCTCACTAGGGTATAGCTCAAATTATATATCGAAGCACTTTCGCGCATCCTTCAACGTAGGAATCAAGCAATATATAACCACAGTAAGACTCAAAAATGCAGTGATGCTCCTGCGCGACCAAAAATCCGGTGTTACCGAATGTGCCTTTGAAAGCGGATTTTCCTCGGTACGTAGCTTCTACCGCGCCTTCAGTGCGGAATTCGGCTGCTCCCCTCGTGAGTATCTAAGAAGGGAAGGCATTTAAGTAAATTTATAAAAAAGACTGAACCAAGAGAAAATCAATGATTGGTTCAGTCTTTTTTTATTTAATTATTTTAGAAGATTGTGTAATTATTCCTCTTCCATAAGCTTCTTGGCGCATGCCGCGATTATCTTTGACGTTTCCTCTATTCCGAGAGTTGAGGAGTTGATAGCCATATCATAATTATCATACTTACCCCACTTGTTTCCGGTGTAGAAATTGTAGTAGGAGGCGCGGCGGCGGTCGGTCTTGTTGATAACGTCGATTATTTGAGATGACTTTATTTCGGGGTGGCGAATCGCAACTCTTGCTTTTCTGTGGTCAAGGTCGCCATAGATAAATAGGCGAAGCACGCCCTCCGTGTCACGTAAAACATAGTCAGAGCATCTTCCTATAATAACACAGCTACCGTTTTGAGCATATTCCTTGATAAGCTCCGATTGAAGAATAAAGAGCTTGTCATTGATAGGCATTTTATAACCAAAGTGCATGGTTGTGCCAACAACGTTTGAACCCATAGCAAGGGTGTAAAGCAAGCTGTTTGCGGCTGACTCATCTGCGGTTTTTAAAACTTCCTCGCTGAGTTCACCTTTAGCAGCTGCATCGGTTATTATCTGTTTGTCATAAAGAGGAATACCAAGTATCTCGGCAACTCTCGTTCCAATTTCGCGTCCTCCGCTTCCATACTGTCTTGCAATTGTAATTATAACCTTTTTTGCCATAGTGAAACTCCTTTGCGTATAACTTATATCCATTTATATTATAATTATAACAAAAAAATGCTGATTTGTAAATAGTTTTGCATAGTTTTTACTAAAAATATTGAAATTTTTTTATCTCTGTGATAAAATTAGAATACAATAATATCGGTAATGGCACCGGATTAAATTAAGTAGTAAATTGTATTTGTATAAAGGAAGAGTATTATGAAGCTTGCAGTATCGTCAATGATATCGGAAATAGATAGCTTTTGTGAAACCGAGCTTGGAATTTCGGTAAAAACTTTAATGGAAAAAAGCGGAACGGCAGTTGCTGATGCCGTAAGAAAAAGAACTCCGAAGGGAGGTCGAGTTCTCGTTCTTGCCGGTAAGGGTAATAACGGAGGTGACGGATATGCCGCGGCGTGCGAACTTATAGGCGATTATGATGTAAAGGTGTATGACGTTCTCGGCCTTGGGCAAAAAAGTGATGCCGGAAAGTTCTTTCTTGAAAAGTTTCGTTCTCTCGGTGGCATCGTTGAAATTTACTCTAGTAATGAGGACTTTAAAATTGACGTCAATAATGCAGACTGTGTAATAGATGCTGTTTTTGGCACGGGATTTGCAGGCGAGATGCCCGAGTCACTCCGTCAGTTGGCTATTACCGTTAGAGAATCGGTAGGGGCGCATAGGGTTGCGGTTGACGTTCCTTTGGGAATCAATCCTGATGATGGAAGCGTCAGCGATTTTGCGGTTTCTGCTACTGTAACAGTTGCACTCAGCTTTATAAAACCCGGCATAATTTCTTATCCGGCACGAGCTTACGTCGGTGAAATAATATACGCAGACCTTGGAATTCCCGAAAAACTTATAGGTGAAAAATTCAAATTTCGCTATCATATGATAGATGGAGATTGGGTTCACAGGTCGCTACCCGTGCGAGAAGAAAATTCAAGCAAGGGAACTTTTGGCAAGCTTCTTCTGATAACCGGAAGCGAAAAATACAGAGGGGCAGCGCATCTGACTGCCGAGGCGGCACTGCGCGGTGGTGTTGGACTTGTAACCTTTCTTGGATGCCGCGAGGTTATAAGTGAGCTTTCTCAAAAATATCCCGAAATGATTTATAAAGAAAAGAATATAGATAATTCTATCACCGATGAGGATATTTCAGAAATATGCAAGCTTTCGGCATCACACAGTGCAACTCTTGTGGGTTCGGGTTCGGATAATACCGAGGGATTGCGCTCTCTTGTAAAGTCACTTCTTTCAAGCGAGGGAACTCCGCTTATTCTTGATGCGGATGCTATAAATGCCCTTGCTTCTGATGGTACTGATGGAATTCTTGCACTGAAAAAAGCAAAGCGAACAGTGGTACTGACACCGCATCCGCTTGAATTTTCCAGACTTTCATTGTCCGATGTTGCATCTGTTCAGCTTCATAGACTGGGTGCGGCCGAAAAATTTGCAGCCGAGAATAAGGTTATACTTGTTTTAAAAGGTGCAGGAACGATAATTACAAACGGCAAAGAGGTTTATATTAACGTTTCGGGCTCATCTTCGCTTGCTAAAGCCGGAAGCGGTGATGTTCTTGCAGGTCTTCTTGCGGCATTGGTTGCTCAAAATAAATGTGCTCCCGAAACGGCTTCGGCGCTTGCGGTGTATTTTCACGCGATGGCAGGTCAGACGTTGGCAGGTGAATTTTCTACATACGGAGTCACCCCCTCGGATCTTCCCAAGGAGATGGCTCGTCAGATTGCCTGTGTTATGGAAGAACCCGAGTTGATTTAAATAAGAAATTTAATAAAGAGATTGACAAATCATTCTATATAATGTATAATTGTAAGGTAAAATGATAAAGCGTTGATAAGAAATAGTAACACGGATAGGCAGGTAACAGAAAGTAGCCGTTTGATGAGAGGCACCGAAGCTGCCGTGCGAATACATCTTTGAGTGCGTACCGAAGCTCTTTTGAGTGGTAGGCTACGACGGGTATGCCCGTTACAGCAAATTGGCTCACCGAGCCACAAAGGCTGAATTTGTGAGAATTCAGTGAATCAAGGTGGTAACACGTAAAACACGTCCTTGGGTGAATGCCCAAGGACTTTATTTTTATTAGAAAGAGGAAGAAAAAATGAAAATTTATGAAGAGCTTGTTGCTCGCGGACTTATCGCGCAGGTAACAGACGAGAGCGAAATAAGAGAGCTTGTAAATAACGGAAAGGCAACATTTTATATAGGATTCGATCCTACGGCTGACAGCCTTCACGTAGGTCACTTTATGGCACTTTGCCTTATGAAAAGACTTCAGATGGCAGGCA
>CAYRJG010000054.1:0-13480 GCA_964424525.1 uncultured Ruminococcus sp. | reverse complement strand
AGAACGGTGTGCGCAAGGAGATACTTTCCTTCGGGCCGCTTTGCGTTGCTCCCGAATACCAACGGCAGAAGCTCGGCAAGCTTTTGATCGAGCATTCATTTGAAGTAGCACGCAAGATGGGCTACGATGTGAACATCAATTTCGGCAATCCGGGCAACTATGTCAGCCGTGGTTTCGTGAGCTGCAAAAAGAAGAACGTCAGCTTTGTCGCGGACGGCAACTTCCCGACTGCACTTCTCGTTTGCGAGCTTGTTCCGAACGCACTTGACGGCAGAAAGTGGATGTACATTCCATCTACCGCCGCCGACTGCTGTGAGGACACCGCTGCTGTCGAAGCGTTCGACGCCGCTTTCCCACCTAAAGAAAAGAAGTGGATGCCGAGCCAAGAGGAGTTCTATATCTATAGTCATTCTTCGGTAGTCAGATAAACGTAAAAATGCCGCTGAGGTTTCGTGAGATTCCTCGGCGGCTGTTTTTCTTTATTTCCTCCGATGCAATTATTGAGGGGCGATGTCACTTCCACTTTGTGAAACTGTGCATTTTCATTAAATCATAAAGTGGGTTTTATATGCTGCAATATTAAATGTTTGCCTTTTCGTGTGAAAAGTTTGCCTTTTCGTGCAAACATTAAGTTTTAATACTTGCCTTTTGTGTTTTTTATGTATTGATTTCGGTAAAGCTCCGCAAGATGTCCTTGATCTGTTCATCCACGATAGCGCAAATCTTGATCTGTTCTATGCAAAGCTTTCCGCTTTTTAGCTACGTTTCTTGCTTATCTCATAGTCCTGCGGTTTAATAAAGCAGTTCTGTCCGTTCTCTTCAAGATACAGATAATTCTCGCTGCTTTCATATCCTGCATCGGCAATTATGTTTTCAAACTTTCTGTTTGTGTGCTTTCTAATCCTGTTGAGAAATGGTACTAAGGTTCCTACGTCACTTCTGTTACCGTATTTTCGTGCACTTACTGTTTGAATTTATTCCCTTATACCTAAATACGACATCCCCGCGTATTTTATGCAGTTCCGTTATTTATCATTTATCAACAATGGAAAAAGTAAATGAATCTGCGCCACCGTCGGTTGGTGTCATAAAGCGTTCTGCGCTGCCGTGATTTAGGCTAAAAGAATCTATACCAAGCTCCCATTTTGAATTTTCTCCCGAAATAATTCTATCCATCGGTTGAGAAAACGTCAATGTGATAAAATCTTTATTTATATCCGTTATAGTCACAGATACCTTATAAGGATTTGCTTCACCGTCCGGCAGAGCAAAGCTCTCGCCTTTTTTTAAGTTTTCAAAATAAACATCATATTCGGCATAGGTATCAAAGCACGAGGCGTGGCACACTTCTATGCGAATAGCCTTGCCTTCATAATATTCCTCTATGCTTTGACATCCTATAAGAGCAAAAAGAAGAATACATACCGTTAAAGCAAGTAAAAGCGTTTTTTTCATTAGGCGTTTCTCCTTGTTCTGAATTGTTTTCCTTGGATGACTTAATTAATCAATGTCATCTGCTCCATTAACATCTTAACGTCGTATCCCGCGTTTTCTCCATAAAGATCAAATTGAACTACGAAAAAAATGTTGTTGCCATCTTCCTTATAATTAAATACGACAATTTCAGACTTAAAGCCATCCTCGTTTTTATAACAGGAATAAAGGTTATACGGAAGACCGTCTTCACGATTGGTTTCGGTAGCCAATGGATACAAGTTGTAATCAATTACATTAGTTGAATACACAAAGGTGTCAAGCGTATAATCAATTTTGTAATATTCATAAATTCGCACGATAACGTTTGCATTTGCACCATACTGATATGTCACAAGTGCGTTTTCGTTTGTTTTTCTATAAATAATGTTTGTTGGAGCATATTCTTCAAACAGAACTACTGCTTGCAATCCTACCGCATTTATTGCTTCTTCCAGACTGTCGGTAGTTCCAAAAATATTTACTTTAGGCTCATTGGAAATTTCAGATAAGAAACGGGAAAATATTATTTCATCATATCCCAAATCGGGTGCTATTGCCGAGCATTCAAAATACACGGTTGCGATAGCAACGGAAGCATTGTCATCCGGCATATCTTCATCTATGGGTGCGTTAGGATCGTAGTCAACATCAAAATTATTGTTTGTGCCTCCGTTTATCCCTACGCTTTTCTTAAATGTTCCGGCATCAAAGTACAAATTCAGCTCAACGAAATCCTGCCCTTCAAGAAAATCAAGTGTAAATACACCGTTATCACAGATTGCCGCTTGCTTTCCATCGGTAGATTCAACACAGCGTATAATTTGGCTATCAATTTTGTTTGATGAACGGAAATACACTCGGCTAAGTCCACTACACTCTGTAAGATAAACCGTAATAACGTCAGCCTCGTTAGGGATTGTATAACTATCATAAATCTCCAAAAAAAGTGCACCGTTTGCGATACTGAACTTTGTATTTTCAATATCTTCGTAATCTGGGTTTGCATTTCCGTCATCTCCATCCGGAATCATATCCCCTTGAGGTAAGTTTCCAATGTAATCATCACTATCAAACAATCCCATTTTAACTGCCACTAAAACGCCTGCAACAATTAAGCAAAGACAGGCTGCAAACGAACCCCATTTTACAAAAAAACTCTTTTTATTATGCGAATAATCTTTCGCTTGATACTCTGCCGCTTCTTCGATGTGCCGAGAACCGATGTTTCCAATAGCTTCGGATATTTTTTCTCTTTTCATATTGTGACTCCTTTTTGGACTAAATACAGACGAAGCTTTTCTCTTGTGCGAGAAAGCCTGACCGTTACGGTGTGTTCCTTCATTTTAAACATAGCCGCAATATCTGAAATGGAATCCGAAAACCAATATCGCCTTACAAACATAATACGGTTGGTTTTATCAAGAGAATCAAGAAAGTCGTCAAAAAGGCTTGCAAGTTCAGAAGAATTAATCTCATCCTCAATCAAGGTTTCCGATGGCAAGCAGTTTTCAAGCTCGTCAAGAGCAACGTCGTAAAAGCTGTTGCGCTTTTTTGCTGTATTTCGATGATATCTTTTAATAGATATGTTTCGAACAATGCGACATATATAGGTAATCAAAGGACTTGGTTTCTCGGGTGGTATAGTATTCCACGCCCCAAGGTAAGCCTCATTCACGCATTCTTCGGCATCGGGAATGTTTTTCAGAATATTGACGGCGATTTTATGGCAAGTATTTCCATACTTTTTCGACAGCTCAACGATTGCTTGCTCCGAGCGCTCGAAGAACAAATCAATTATTTTACTATCATCCATCTTATCACCTTCCTTTTTTGCCTCACCTATATACTACGGTTTTTGATAGGGATGTCACATTAAAACGCAATTTTTTAATATGTAATTTACCTTTTCGATAGCAGTTCACTCGGCATAGAAGCACAGCGAATATCCGTCGAGAGTTATAGGAAGAGTCGGCGTTTTGCTGCCATCTGCATAGGTTGTCATAGTCACTCCTGTGTATCCTCGCTCTCCATCAATCGTTATTATATAATTTCTTGAATCCGGAGTTATGCCGTCAAGCGAATATGTACCCTCATATGATTTGTCATTTGTTTCATCAAAAACCGTGATTTTCCCATCATCTGCAATCAATGACATCTCCATAATCACCGCATCGGGATATGCAACAGCTCCGCCGAATAGGCTTGTTGGCGAATATGCAATAACCTGACCGTTTTCGGATGATTGAACCGTAGACAATCGCCGCTCATGACCTTCAAATTTCACCTCGCCACCGCACGATGAAAGTGTTAAAATCATTGATACCGCAATAATCAGCGATATAATTATTTTTCTCATTTTTTACTTTTCTCTCGGTTATTTATGACACAATTATACATCACATCCCATAATACAACAATAGACGTTTGCAAAAATTTACAAACGCCTAACAATAGGATTTTAAATATAATTTTTTTGAAATCGGACAAACTAATTTAAGAATTGTTTTCGGGAGAATTCTAAGGATTTCAAGCAAGCAAAGCTTAACCTTTCAGAATTTATGCTTTTGTGCCGCGAGGCGGGATACTTTGATCTATCCGAAATACAGACGGCAATATTCGAGCCTAACGGCAAAATTTCAATTCTGCCAAAATCCGATAATCGCCCACTCGCCCCAAGTGATTTGGGCATAGCTCCAAAAGCCGCCCACATAGGCACAGAGCTTATTATGGACGGGCGAATTATGGGTGAAAACCTTGTGCGAATCGGCAGAGATGAAAGATGGCTCCAAAAGAAGCTGGAGCTTAACGGATACAAAAATCCGAAAGAAATTCTTCTCGGTATATACAGAAGCGATGAGAATTCGCTCACGCTCTATCAAGCAAATCCTTGATTTTTAAGACAAGCTTCTAAAATTTGAATACCTTTTATAAATTTTTGTTAAAAACTTGACAATTTAGGTATAGTATGATAAAATAAAGTAAAATATCCTGACAATAAGCTTAATTGCTGCCTTGAAGGATGCGAAAATACGATAAACGTAGCGAAGGGGTTTTCTATGCCCCCTCGTATAGTCCGCATCCATTTTGGTGGATGCGGTTTTTATTTTCGGGAAGGTATTCTCTCATACTGTTTTGCATTAAGGAGGAAAGATATGGAAACACGCGTTGCTGTTATGAGTATTATAGTAGAAAACGGTGATTCGGTTGAAAAAATAAATTCGATTCTTCACGAATTTGGCGAATATATTATAGGAAGAATGGGACTTCCCTACCGCAAGCGGAAAATAAGCATTATCAGTATCGCGCTCGATGCTCCTCAAAACACAATATCCACCCTCTCGGGCAGGATAGGAAATCTTGAAGGTGTAAGTGTTAAAACCGCCTATTCGGGAGTTCTCGGCACATGAAGGATAAGGCTTTTTCACTCATTGACAAGCTCGCCAAAGAGCATACGCTCACTCTTGACGAATACAAGATTCTGATAGATTCGCGCACGCCAAAATCAGCAGAATACGCAGCGACCCTTGCAGTTCAAAAGCGGCAGAAAATATATGGAAACAAGGTATATATCCGCGGACTTATAGAGGTCGGAAACATTTGTAAAAATGACTGCCTTTACTGCGGAATACGCAGATCAAATGAGAGATGTGATAGATATCGGCTCAACCCGGAAGAAATTCTCGAATGCGCCCTTCACGGATATGAGCTTGGCTTTCGAACCTTCGTTTTACAGGGCGGTGAGGACGGATATTTTACCGATGCTCTTTTATGCGAGCTTATCGAAAAAATCAAAACGTCGCACCCCGATGTTGCCGTAACCCTCTCGCTCGGAGAGCGCACGAGGGAAAGCTACGAAAATCTCCGAAAGGCGGGTGCAGACAGATACCTCTTGCGCCATGAAACGGCAAACAAAGAGCACTACGAAAAACTCCACCCCTCCATTATGTCATATGACAATCGAATACGTTGCTTATATGACCTTAAGGAGCTGGGATATCAGGTCGGTTGCGGATTTATGGTTGGCTCTCCGTATCAAACTTCGGCATATCTTGCTCGCGACCTTAAATTCATAGAGGAATTTTCGCCCGATATGTGCGGAATAGGCCCTTTTATACCGCAAAAGGACACACCGTTTGGAAAAGAGGCGGCAGGAGAGCTTGATCTTACGCTTTATCTGCTTTCGCTTATACGCTTGATTCATCCGCATCTGCTTCTACCAGCCACCACCGCCCTCGGAACTATACACGAGCGTGGGCGCGAGATGGGAATTCTTGCGGGCGCAAACGTTGTTATGCCCAATCTCTCTCCGAGCTCGGTGAGAAAAAAATACGTGCTTTATGACAATAAAATATCCGACGGCTCGGAGGCTGCCGAATGTCTTGACGAGCTTTCGCGCAGAATGAAAGATATCGGATATGAAATAGCAATCGAGCGCGGTGACGTTAAGAAATAAAAATAAAAACATATAATCTGAAGAGAAAGAGAAATCTGACTCAAAAGAAAGGAAAAAACTATGTCAAACTACAATCCCAAATCACTGAAGGCAGAGGAATTTATTTCCGATTCCGAAATCCGAAAAACGCTTCAATATGCGGAAGAAAACAAAAACAATATCGAGCTTATAAACGAGATACTCGAAAAGGCGAAGCCGAAAAAGACCGAAACCGGCTATGTTTGCGCAGGACTTAACCACCGCGAGGCATCGGTGCTTCTTGCCTGCGAGATTCCCGAGGTTATCGAGAAAATCTACAAGATAGCAGAGGAGATAAAGCTTGCATTTTACGGCAACCGTATAGTTATCTTCGCTCCCCTTTACCTCTCCAATTACTGTGTAAACGGATGCGTTTACTGCCCGTATCATATGAAAAACAAGCACATTTGCAGAAAGAAGCTCACTCAAGAGGAAATCAAAGCAGAGGTTATCGCCCTTCAGGATATGGGACATAAGCGCCTTGCAATTGAGGCGGGCGAAGACCCTAAAAACAATCCTATCGAATACATACTCGAGAGCATTAAAACCATATACAGCGTGCATCACAAAAACGGAGATATTCGCCGCGTGAACGTAAATATTGCCGCAACCACGGTAGAAAACTACCGCAAGCTTCGCGACGCGGGAATCGGAACGTACATCCTCTTCCAGGAAACATATCACAAGGAAAGCTACGAGGTTCTTCACCCGACAGGTCCCAAGCACGATTACGCATATCACACAGAGGCTATGGATCGCGCTATGGAGGGCGGAATTGATGACGTAGGACTCGGAGTTCTCTTCGGACTTGAGCTTTACAAATACGAATTTGCAGGACTTCTTATGCACGCACAGCATATTGAGGCGGTACACGGAGTAGGTCCCCACACAATAAGCGTTCCGCGCCTTAAGCGCGCAGACGATATTGATCCCGATCAGTTTGACAACGGAATTGATGACGATACCTTTGCAAAAATCACAGCCTGCATAAGACTTGCAGTTCCCTATACAGGAATCATTATCTCCACGCGCGAAACAGAGAAGGTTCGTTCAAGACTTCTTAACTGCGGTGTTTCACAGGTTTCGGGCGGTTCAAGAACATCTGTCGGCGGCTATGCCGGATACTCGGCAGAGGAACGCCCCCACGATACAGAGCAGTTCGACGTTTCCGACCAGCGCTCGCTTGACGAGGTTGTTCGTTGGCTTATGGAAAACGGACATATTCCTTCATTCTGCACCGCATGCTACCGAGAGGGTCGCACGGGCGACCGCTTTATGAGCCTTTGCAAGTCGGGACAGATACTCAATTGCTGCCATCCTAATGCACTTATGACTCTGACGGAATATCTCGTTGACTACGCATCGGATAAGACACGCGAGGTCGGATACAAGATGATAGAAGAGGAGCTTAAGAGAATCCCCAAGGAAAAGGTACGCGCCATCGCGGAAGACAACATCGAAAACATCAAAAACTCAAACCGCCGCGATTTCAGATTCTAAAAAACGGAGGTCTTTTATGGGACTTAACGAAACGGTATCCGCAGAGAGAGTTCATATCGGCTTTTTCGGTATGCGTAATGCCGGAAAATCAAGCCTTGTCAATGCGATAACGGGACAGCAGATTTCGGTGGTTTCCGACGTTCCCGGCACGACTACCGACCCGGTCAAAAAGGCTATGGAGCTTTTACCTCTCGGCCCGGTTGTTATCATTGACACCCCCGGAATAGATGACGAGGGTGAGCTTGGACAAATGCGAGTTGAAACAACTAAAAAAACGCTTGCAAGAACGAACATAGCAATTCTTGTAATCGATTCCTCAATCGGCAAAACAGAATTCGACAGAGAGCTTATCGAGAAATTTAAGAAAAGGAACATCCCCTACATCATAGCATATAACAAATTCGACCTCATCAAAGAAAAATCACCACTTGCAGATAACGAAATATACGTAAGCACAAAAGAGGGCGCGGGCATCGAGGAGATAAAAAATCTGCTCGGAGAATTTGCAAAGAAGCTTGCACCCCCGAAGATTCTCGTTCGCGATCTTCTCACAGAGGGTGATTGGGTAGTTCTTGTTACCCCAATTGATGAATCTGCGCCTAAAGGAAGGATAATTCTCCCTCAACAGATGGTTCTGCGCGATATTCTCGATGCACACGCAAGTGCCATAGTCTGCCAGCCCGAGGAACTTTCCGCACTGCTTTCGACGCTCTCCAAAAAGCCGCGTATGGTTATTACCGACTCGCAGGTTTTTGGCAAGGTGGCAAAGGACACCCCGAAGGATATTCCACTCACCTCATTTTCGATTCTTATGGCTCGGTACAAGGGCGATCTTAAAGCTCTCGTAGAGGGCGTGAAGGTGCTCTCGGAATTAAAAGACGGCGATGCCGTGCTTATCTCGGAAGGATGCACGCACCACCGCCAATGTAATGATATAGGAACGGTCAAAATGCCCGGTTGGATTGAAAAGTTCTCAGGTGCAAAGCCCGAATACCGCTTCACCTCGGGCACGGATTTTCCCGATGACCTTACCCCCTATCGCGTGATAGTTCACTGCGGCGGATGTATGATAAACGAGGCGGAAATGAAGCACAGAATGAAATGCGCCAATGAGGCAGGCATACCTATCGTAAATTACGGTATTGCAATCGCGGGAATGAACGGAATCCTAGAGCGCAGTCTTGAGCTGTTCCCTGATATTCTCGCACTTCTCAATTGATACAAATAAAGTGGCTGGCGCGCATTTGGGCGCAATCGGAAATGACGGAAATAGAATAAAAAAGCTCACTTTTATACAAATGAGCTAAAAAATATATTATATGGTTGAAATTCTACGAATTTCTCCATCAAATTATAGTCATCTTCTCTTCGCGTTTCCCGACCTCGACGTATTTTATACGTAGCGAAGCGGCGCGAGGGTGTTGAATGACAGTTAATAACTGTCAGACCCCGAGCGTGACCGAGCCCGCAGGCGAGAACTGTTGGTCGGGAGAACCCGAATTTTCGTGCAGGATCCCCCTAGCCCCTTAACGCATTCGAGGGTAGCTCAAGTTTTTTATACTTGAGCTCCCCTCTTCTTTTATATAAAAATCAATCTTTCCAAATAAAATTAAAGTTTATGGATTCGCCGCCGTCAACCACAATACTCTGCCCCGTGCAAAATTTATTTGTCACCGTAAGGAAATATGCCCAATCGGCAATCTCTTCGGGACTTGCCCATCTTTTGAGTGGGGTTTCGTCCATTATTTTTGCCCAAAGCTCGGGATCATCCATAACCGGCTCATTAAGCGGTGTTATTACTCCACCCGGGTCAAGGCTGTTACAAGTAGCACCGAATTTTGCTACACGGGTAGCCACATTCTTTGTATAAGCAACTACTCCGCCCTTGCTTGCACAGTATTCGGGAAATTCGGAGCCTGTATGCGCACTTGCCGATCCGATATTCAGTATCGACTTGATTTTTTCACTGACTCCGTATTTTTCGGTGATATAAATAAGAGCCTTTAAATTTACGTCAATATCGTCAGCGCACTGAACTCCTGCATTATTTACAAGAATTTCAACATCGGGGATTTCGGGTAGGTTTTCTTTATCGCGAACATCGAGAGTATAATGCATATATCCTTTATTGCTTATACTCGCCCCGTTGATATCAAAACCTATAACCTCATGCCCCTCTCGGAGAAATTTTTCGGCAATAGCTTTGCCTATTCCGCGTGATGTTCCGGTTATTAAAGCCTTCATTTTTCAACTCCTCCCTACAAAATCGAGATATTCGCGTCCCACGCCTTCTCGCTTCCACTTTTTAGTGATGTTATAACCTATCGGAGAAAAGATTATTTCCAGTATAAGCTCGGCAAGCGCGCCTGTAAGAGCGCAGGTTGCACATTGAAGCGGAGTCCAGGAAAATCCGTCCCAAAACACGGGAGCAAATCCGACAAACACGATAAGCGAGAAAATGAAATTATCAAGAAACTGACCGATAAAAGTAGAAATGTATGTGCGAGAAGCATACGCAAGCTTACCGTCGGGATTTTTACGAAAGCTCTTTCCTATCATAAAATTAAGAGCATTGTTTATGAGTGCCGACGAAAGAAAAGCAACGGTGCTTCCAAGCAGGATAAACCATGTGCCGCCAAAGAGAGAATCGAATGCCGTATAATCATCGGCAACCGACGGAATAACACTGGCAACAAAGAATATAAGGCAGGTTAGCAAATTTATCATAACGGCAAGCACCGTGATGCTGTTAGATGCCTTTGGCCCATAGTGCTTGGTTATAATATCCATACACATAAAAGATAGCCAGGATATAAGTATACCACCGTCAAGCGCTATCCAATCCGTTTGCAAAAGAGTCTTGTTTGCAAGCAGGTTCATACATATAACGCTCACAACAAAGAGCGAAACAGTCACAGTAGGTATAGACCTTACGAGAAGTTTAAATTCATGCGCCTCGCGCGAAAGGCGGCTTTTTATGCTTTTTGCCATAAGTCACTTAAAAAATTCCTTTATTGTATTTTATCATAGCAAAAAATGAGAGGAAAATACCTATGGCAAAACCAACAATCAGCTCAACGCTACCGATAATAATAAGCACGTCCAGCCCTGTTTTGTTTGCTATGAAAGATAGAATTCCGTAAATAATCATAGATGCACCTATAATAACGGTGCCACCACCGACAAGCCTGCCGAATGGCTTTCTGTTTTCCTCGGTTACTCTCTTGTAGTGATAGGAATGCAAGGTGGACAAATTGCCCATCATATTGATAACTCCCAACAAACAAATTATCACACCGAGTGCCATTAGCATAATTGATTCGTACATTTTACTTATTTTCCCTTACAAAATGATATAAAAACGCGACACGGGTTAGTCTTTACGCTCAATTTTCAAGATGTGCAAGAATCTCTGACCAAACCTGCTCATCCTGTTCTGTCATCCTGTTCCAATCAAAAGAGGATACGAACCTTTCACGGTCCTCTGCATTGGTAAGCGCGCCTTTTTTCAAAAGCTTTGCGCGCCTTTTTGTATATTCGCCAAGATACTCTACTGCCGCGCGTGTGTAGTTCGGGTTATGTCCCTTGCCAGATACCAGCATAAATCGCACATTTTCCTTATCCGAAAGAGCTGCCGTGAGAGCATCGTAATGAGGATTTTTTCTACACATCATATCGTTATCCGAATAAATAAGAAGAGCTTTCGCCTTTGAATTTTTCAGCGACTCGACTGCCGAGAATTCAACAAAGCGCGGATTTGCCTCTCGCTCAAGGCGCATAATTGCCGAGCGATAGCCTTTCATAATACCGCCAAAATAGGAATCTATCAGCATCTTTACGGAAACGAAGCCCGAAAGCACAACGATATGAGATATATCGGGATGAAGGGCTACTATATTCAAAGTGGAAAATCCGCCCCAGCTATGCCCCATAACCGAAATATCGGAATTCTCAAAGCGCGCATCGGCACGAACTGCCGTAATGCAATCGTTAAGGTCGCAGAGAGATTGCGCCATTCCGTTTGGATTCTCACCGCCGGATTCCATACATCCTGTATGGTCATAGGCAACTACGGTATATCCGTTTTTGCAAAGAATTTCAATTTCTTTCATATAGGAAAGATGGCCGCCGCCAAAGCCATGGTCGAAAACTATTATTCTATCGCACCGCATCTCTCCGTAATAGTATATTTTTCCCGAGAGATTATGCCCAAGAGAAGACGGAAATTCAAACGCTTCAAATTTAAGACTCGGGAAATCCTTTGCCGAAAAATAGTATGCCGTGCCGTTATCGTCACAACGGGTATAAGCCATCCCCTTATACATCGCAAGTATCTGCTTTTCAAAAATCATTTTCCGTTTCTCCTTATATAGTTTTTTATATAAACCTATTGACTTATAGGGGTACTGATAGTGTATAATTAACGTATACCTTATAATTCTAGCACAAATTTTTAAAATAATCAATAAAAATTAAGGAGTATCTTGAAAATGAGAAAGAATTTCGGCGCAAAGCCTATGGTTTACCCTATGCCCGTATTTATAATTGCAACCTACGGAGAAGACGGAACTCCCAATGCCATGAATGCCGCATGGGGCGGTATAAGCGAGGAGGCTGAAATCTCAATCTGCATAAGCGCAGACCACAAAACGACTGAAAATCTTCTTCGGCGCGGAGCTTTTACCGTCAGCATGGCAACGCAGGACTATGTTGCAGCCTGTGATTATGTTGGCATTGTTTCGGGTAACGATGTTCCCGACAAGCTCACCCGTGCGGGATTTACTACGAAAAAGAGCGAATTTGTTGACGCACCCATTATCAACGAATTGCCTATGGCTGTAGAATGCAAGCTTATAAGCTATGATGAAAACACCTGCCGCCTCGTTGGCGAAATAGTTAACGTATGTGCTGATGAGAGCGTGCTTACAGACGGAATAATCGATCCCACCAAGCTCCGCCCGATAACCTATGACGGAGCATCTCACGGCTACTACGTGCTTGGCGATAAGGTCGGTCAGGCATTCAGCGACGGAAACAAAATAAAATAAGTTTTATCTGCGATTCCAAAACATAATATTTTTCAAATAACGAACAGACGCCGACAGCGATTTTTGCACTGCCGACGTCTTTTTTTACTTTTTATTCGTAGTCAACAACATTAACCCAGCCGAGAAGGAACTCGCGCTCATCCTCATGCCCCTTTACCGATTGAGATGCGGCAACGATGGGCATCCATTTCTGAACGTATTGCTTTGCGGTATCGCTCTTTCTGCAAAAGGTATCAAGATAAAATTTCGCACCGTTCATATCCCCATCAAGACAGAAAAGAAGATAGGTTCTTGCAACATCTGCAGATGCATTTCCCTGCGTTGCATGCGCCCAGTCGATAATATAAGGAACACCGTCATCGGAAATTATGATATTTGAGGGATTAAAATCGCCATGGCATACCTTCTTATGCTTGGGCATTCCCTCAAGTCGGGTATGAAGCTCGTAGCGGGTTGTGGCATCAAGATTGCTTTCGGATATTTTTCTGTTCATTTTATCCTTGAGCTTATTAAGAAGAGGACAGGTTTTTTCGTGTACACTCATCTGAATATCTACGAGAAGCTCGATATACTCACCCTTTTTTTCGGGATTTTCTTCCATAAGCTGTGAAAGCGTCTTTCCTTTGATAAACTCGGTAACTATTGCCCATTTTCCGTCTATCATACCAACCTCAAGAATTTTAGGGATATTAAGTCCCGTTTCCTCTATTCTCGCCTGGTTGAGAGCTTCGTTAAGCACATCCGCTTTGGAATACTCGGAATCAAAAACCTTTATACATTTATCATTATCACGGTAAACCGTTTTGTTTTTTCTTTCTGCAATTATATTATCAAAATTCATATGTGCCTCTCCTTATACATTCTTTTTCTTTCCGTAATAAGCGTTAAGATACATCTCCTTTATCTCACTCATAAGAGGATAACGGGGGTTAGCGCCTGTGCACTGGTCGTCAAATGCCTGCTCTACCATATCATCAAGACGGTT
>CAYRJG010000053.1:0-13852 GCA_964424525.1 uncultured Ruminococcus sp. | reverse complement strand
CGGAGTCTGACGCGCTATCCAGCTGTGCCACGGGTAGATTTAATTTTTATTCTGTTTTGGGTGAAGGCGAGCCTTCAGAGTTTGCCACTCGCGGTTTTATTTGTACTTCCGTGCCGCTTTTCTTAACGTGTAGCTCTCTCTTGCTCGTTTGGCAATATTCGCAAGCGAATGCGGAGTCTGACGCGCTATCCAGCTGTGCCACGGGTAGATTTAATTTTTATTCGCTTAACAATTCAAACATCGGTATTTTATCATTTTATCACTCATTTGTCAATACTTCTCACCAGTTTAATTATTTTACTTTTTATAGTTTTTTGCTCATTATCGCGAAAACGCTTTCCGTACGAGAACATTATTTTCTCAAAAAATGCCCCCTTTCGTACCCAAAACACCAAAATTGCTTGACTTTCTATTTCGCGCGTGCTATTATATATTATATATTATTATGGAGGTCCGCTATGAAATTCTCACCTTTCAACAAAAAAATATACCTTTCAACACCTACTATGCATGGTGAAGAACTAAAATACATAACCGAGGCTTATGAAACCAACTGGATGTCCACCGTTGGCAAAAACATAAATGAAGTTGAGAGTCTCGCTTGCGAAAAGGTCGGATGCAAATATGCTGTTGCGCTCGCTTCCGGCACATCCGCACTTCATCTTGCGGTCAAGCTTGCCGGTGTTAAACAAGGCGACTATGTTTTCTGTACCGATATGACATTTGATGCTACTGTCAACCCGGTAATGTATGAAAAAGGAATACCCGTTTTTATTGATACTGAATACGACACATGGAACATGGATCCTATCGCTCTCGAAAAAGCTTTTGAGATATACCCGGACACTCGCGTTGTTATCCTTGCAAATCTTTACGGTACCCCCGCAAAGATGGATGAGCTCTGTGCAATATGCGAAAAGCATAACGCAATTATAATTGAGGATGCCGCGGAATCTCTCGGTGCCGCATATAAAGGCAGACAGACAGGTACATTCGGTACATACAACGCAATTTCCTTTAATGGGAACAAAATAATTACCGGTTCTTCGGGAGGTATGCTTCTTACCGATGATCTTGAAGCGGCAAACAAAGCGCGAAAATGGTCTACCCAAAGCCGTGAGGATGCGCCGTGGTATCAACACGAAGAGATTGGCTACAACTACAGAATGAGCAACGTTATTGCCGGAGTAGTTCGCGGTCAGTTCCCTTACCTCGAAGAACATATTGCGCAGAAAAAGGCGATTTATATGCGCTATAAAGAAGGATTCAAGGGTCTTCCCGTACAGATGAACCCTTATGATGAGGCTACTATGGAACCGAACTTCTGGCTTTCCTGTATGATAATAGACAAGGATGCTATGTGCCGCCAGGTTCGCAGCGATAACGAAGCTTGCTTTATTTCAGAGCACGGCAAAAGCTGCCCTACCGAAATTCTCGAAGCACTTGCAAAACACAATGCCGAAGGCAGACCTATCTGGAAACCCATGCACATGCAGCCTATGTACAGAATGAATCCCTTTATTACTCGCGACGGCAACGGACGAGCTCGTACCAATGCCTACATCGCCGGCGGTTGTGCCGATATCGGTGCAGATATTTTTGCTCGCGGTCTTTGCCTTCCCAGCGACAACAAAATGACCGCCGAGGAGCAGGATATTATTATTGAGATTGTGAAATCTTGTTTTCAATAACTTTGACGTAAAGGATTTAAAATAATATGAGAGCATTTCAATTGTTCATAAAGAGAGCCTTTGACTTAACGGTTTCCATCATACTTCTCCTTTTTATGATTGCTATACCGATTTTGATAATTATCCCAATTGTTATAAAACTGACATCAAAAGGCCCTGCGGTATTTACACAGGAACGTATAGGCAAAAACGGCAAGATCTTCAAGATTTACAAATTCAGAACTATGAAAATCCCGGAAGAAAGTCTTGATGAAAACGGTAATCAGCTTGAACCTAAAAAACGAATCACGAAGGTTGGTTCCTTTCTCAGAAAGACGAGCCTTGACGAGCTTATGCAGATATTCAATGTTATTAACGGAACAATGAGCTTTGTCGGTCCTCGCCCTACTCTTCCTTATCAGGCAGAAAGATACAACGAAAGGCAAAGAAAAAGACTTGATATGCGCCCCGGTATAACCGGTTGGGCTCAGGTTAAAGGAAGAAATGACCTTACATGGAGCGAAAAAATCGAATACGATGTTGAATACATAGAAAACTTCAGTCTTTGGTTTGATATTAAAATCCTTTTAAAAACCGTTGCCGTTGTTTTCAAAGCAGACGGAATAGCATTTACAAAAGAAGATGCTATAACAGCAAAAACCACCGATGCCGCCCAAGCCGCATCGGCTAATACCGAAAAAGAGACCACTACCACTAAATCCGCAGAATAAATCATTTAGGAGATAAAATATGAAAGCACTTGTCGTTGCCGGCGGAATCGCGCAGGCGGCTTTGATAGAAGAACTCAAAAGCAGAGGAATTTACACAATTCTTGCAGACAGAAACCCCAACGCTATAGCAGTACCTTATGCAGACGCATTTTATCCCATATCAACACTTGATATCGAAGGAATTAAAGAACTCGCAATATCCGAAAAGGTCGATTTTGTTGTAACGGCATGCGCAGATCAGGTATTGCTCGTTGTAGCAAAGGTGTCCGAAGAGCTTGGACTTCCCTGTTACATAGATTACGAAACAGCAAAGCTCGTTTCGGACAAAACCTATATGAAAGAAATATTTGAGAAAAGCGGTGTCCCAACCTCAAAGCACGTTGTAATGGCTGAGTTTGATAAAGAAAAAATCAGCAGCTTTGAGTTCCCGCTTGTTGTTAAACCCGTTGACTCCTATAGCTCTCGTGGTGTAAAAAAAGTATTAACTTATGAAGAAGCCGAAGCTGCATTTATTGAGGCAGCAAATATAAGCCGCACAAAAACCGCTCTTGTTGAAGAATTTTGCGAAGGTGAGGAGCTTACTGTAGATGTTTACGTTGAAAACGGTATAGCACACGTATTAACCGCATCAATAAGCGACAAGATTGCCGATAAAGATAAGTTCGTAATTTACAGAACAAAAAATCCCGCACCAATCTCCGAGGGTATAAAAGAAAAGATCAAAGACACTGCTCAAAAAATTGCAGATGCTTTCAATCTCAAAAATTCCCCTATGCTTATACAGATGATCTCAGACGGAAAGCGAATTTCCGTTCTTGAATTCTGTGCGCGCACAGGCGGAAGCATCAAATACAGACTTATCAAAAAAGCGAGTGGCTTTGATGTTATCAAGGCTGTTGCAGACCTCACACTTGGCGAAAAGCCGCACGTAGGCGAAATCAAGAGCGAGAACAAATATATAACCAACACCTTCCTTTACTGCAAAGACGGTGTATTCGATCACGCCGAAGGATTTGAAGAATTAAAAAAAGACGGAATCATCACCGAATACTATATCTTCTCCGCACCCGGCAGAGAGTTTTCGGGAATATCCTCAAGCGGTGACCGAATGGGAAGCTTTACAGTTCAAGCCGACAACCTTGATGAACTTCGCAAAAAGCATCAGATTGCCATAGACCGAGTCAGAGCAATAGGAACAGACGGCTCGGATCTTATAAGACACGAACTTGTTACCGAGCTAAAATATTAATTGGAGTTTTTAATATGAACGTACTCTTCTTAACGATAAGCCCCGTTCCTCATGCATCTAGCCACACAATTTCGCTGGACTTGATTCACGAATTCACAAAGCATGGTCACAAAGTTTATATAGTCGGCGCAAACGAACGAAAAAACAATGAAGGAACTATAATTTCCGAGGAAGCAGGTTGCACAGTTTTACGCGTAAAAATAGGAAACAACAAAAAGGCCAATATTATCGAAAAAGGCATAACCACTATTTTACTCCCCAGTTTATATATATCCGCAATCAAAAAGCATTTTAAAGATATTAAATTTGACCTTGTAATGTATCCAACCCCTCCTGTTACGCACTACTCTACCGTAAAATACATAAAGAAGCGTGACGGAGCAAAAACCTATCTTCTCTTAAAAGATATCTTCCCACAAAATGCAGTAGATATCGGCATGATGAAAAAGAACGGTCTCAAAGGAATCATATACAAGTTTTTCCGCAACAAGGAAAGAAAGCTTTACTCCGTTTCCGATAAAATCGGCTGCATGTCTCAAGCAAACGTAGATTATGTATTGACGCATAATCCGAAAGTATCCCCCGATAAAATTGAGGTTTGTCCTAATTCAATAGAGATCCAAGATATGACTATATCGCCGGCCGAGCGCATAAACATACGAAAAAAATACGAACTCCCTCTTGAAAAGAGAATTTTTGTATATGGTGGTAATCTAGGCCGCCCACAGGGCATCCCCTTCCTTATCGAATGCATGAAAGCAGAGCGCGAAAACCACGATGCATATTTTCTTATCGTAGGTGACGGAACCGAATACAAAAAGCTTGAAGCCTTTGTAAACGAATGCGCCGCGTCTAATATTAAGCTTTTGAAAAAGCTTCCAAAAGAGGATTATGACCGGTTGGTTGCCGCGTGTGATGTTGGAATGATATTCCTTGACCACAGATTTACTATCCCAAACTTTCCCTCTCGCTTACTTGCTTATATGCAAGCAGGAATTCCTGTGCTTGCTTGCACCGATCCCAATACCGATATTGGAAAGGTGATAACCGAAGGAGATTTTGGATGGTGGTGCGAAAGCAATGATGTCAACGCCTTCTCATCCTGCGTTAAGGATGCGCTCGCTGCTGACCTTCGGAAAACACGCGAGAGCGAATTCAAATATTTAGAGGAACATTATACTGTTGCAAAAAGTTACGAAATTATAACCAAAAACTTTGACAAACATCAGGGGGGAAAATGAATATAAAGAGATATATCGCGAAAGCACTTCGTGTTATTTTACAACCTCCTGCTATAACATCAAGCAAAATATCAAAAAAGGCATCAATTTGCTCCGGTGCTCAAATCAACAATACTAGCGTTGAAAAATACAGTTATGTCGGTCATGATTGCTTTTTGAATAATGTAACAGTTGGTTCCTTTACATCAATTGCCGACAATTGCCGCATCGGCGGTGCAACACATCCTATTCAGCGAGTTTCTATGTCACCTGTTTTTCATTCTGGGAAAAATGTAATGAAAAAGAACTTTGCAAATTTTCCATCTATTCAAACCCCAAAGACAACAATCGGTGCCGATGTTTGGATCGGAGCAAATGCAATTATTTTGTCCGGTGTTTCGATCGGAAATGGTGCTGTTATTGGTGCTGGAAGTGTTGTAACAAAAAATGTAGGAGATTACGAAATATGGGCAGGAAATCCTGCGAGAAAAATTCGTGATCGCTTTGATGACTCTACTCGCAAAAAACTTCTTGATTCAAAATGGTGGACTTGGGACGAAAAAAGAATCGAAGACAACGCAATCCTATTCGACGATGTAGACAAATTCTTAGCATCACTTAAATGAATCTCCGCACACCTTAACTAAAACTTAAAGAGGGATTATAAGCTATATGAAAATTCTACATACGATGCTAAGTTGTTTCTACATTGACAACTACTCTTATCAAGAGAATTATCTGCCTAAATATCATAAGCTCCAAGGGCATAATGTTGAAATTATTGCATCATTATTCACATTTGACGAAAGAGGAAAAGGAAAATTGTTGCCTAAAGGTTCGAAATATATAAACGAATATGGCATTCCTGTAACTCGATTGGATTATGCAAAAATTCCAGGCTCAAAAAAATTAAGAATATATGTTGGATTGCGCGAAGAAATCGAACGCTTCGCTCCCGATATTATATTTATCCACGGAGTTCAATTTAAAGACATCTCAATCGTGGCAAAATATTGCAAAAAACATAAAAACGTAAAAGTTTATGTTGACAATCACTCGGATTTTCTCAATAGCGCTTCCAGTTGGTTATCGAAAAACATTCTCCACAAAGTCATTTGGCGCCACTATGCACATAGAATAAATCCTTATACCGAGAAATTTTATGGTGTATTGCCCGCTAGAGTAGATTTTTTAAAAAACATATATAAACTGCCTTCAGAAAAAGTGGAATTGCTGGTTATGGGGGCAGATGACGAGAGTGTCATAAACGCAGCAAAACAAGAACAAAAGGTTGCGCTACGAAAGAAATACAACATTCTCGATAATGAGATTATTATAATGACTGGAGGCAAGATAAACCGCAATAAAATTGAAACACTTACTTTGATGAAAGCAATACCTTTAATCTCAGATATGCCGGTGCGTTTATTGATTTTTGGAACAGTCGCACCCGAAATTCAAAATAATTTTGATATGTTATTAAATGATAAAATTACATATATAGGTTGGAAAAAATCAGAAGAAATCTATAATGAATTTGCTATTGCTGACATCATTGCATTTCCAGGTCTGCATTCTGTTCTTTGGGAACAGGCCGTTGGATCCGGGAAAGCTTGCATATTTAGAAAAATGCCCGGATTTACACATATTGATTTAGGCGGTAACTGCTCATATTTTGAAGAAAAAACACCCGAAGCTTATTCCGAGGTGATAAGAAAAACAATTTTGAATTTACCGAAAATGTCCGAAATCGCATTACAAAAAGGAGCAAAAACTTTTTCATATAATAAAATTGCTGAAAGAAGTATTGGAGGATAAAAACAATGTCACTTTATGAAAAAATAGTAAAAAAGGAAGAAAAAATTTCTTTAGTAGGTCTTGGATACGTTGGTATGCCTATCGCAGTTGCCTTTGCTAATAAAGGCATTAAGGTTGTAGGATTTGATCTTAACAAAGCAAAAATCGATCTTTATAAATCAGGAATAGATCCAACAAAGGAAGTTGGAGATGAAGCAATTAAAAATACTACCGTTGAATTTACTGCCGATGAAAAGAAACTTCGTGAGGCAAAATTTCACATTGTAGCGGTTCCCACTCCAGTAAACCTTGATCACACGCCCGATCTTACGCCCGTTGTAGGTGCTAGCGAAATTGTTGGAAGAAACCTTACTAAGGGCTCAATAGTTGTTTATGAATCAACCGTTTATCCCGGAGTTACAGAAGATGTATGTATTCCGATTCTCGAAAAAGAATCCGGGCTTAAATGCGGTACAGATTTCAAGGTGGGCTACTCCCCCGAGCGAATCAATCCCGGCGATAAGGTGCACCGCCTTGAAAACATACATAAAATTGTTTCGGGAATGGATGCAGAATCTCTTGAAGAAATAAAAAATGTGTATGACCTCGTTATAGAGGTTGGTACCTTCCCTGTTTCCAGCATAAAAACCGCTGAAGCTGTAAAAGTTGTTGAAAATAGCCAAAGAGACATAAATATAGCCTTTATGAACGAGCTTGCTATGGTTTTCGATCGTATGGGAATAGACACAAATGAAGTTGTAGACGGCATGAATACAAAATGGAATGCACTTGGATTCCGCCCCGGACTTGTTGGCGGTCATTGCATTGGAGTTGACCCCTACTACTTTACTTATCAAGCAGAAAAGCTTGGATATCACAGTCAAATCATACTCAACGGTAGAATCGTTAACGATGGCATGGGCAAATTCGTTGCAGAAGCGGCAATAAAGCAAATGATTGCTGCCGGAAAAGCGCCTAAAAAATCCAAAGTCGTTATTCTTGGACTTACCTTTAAAGAAAATTGTCCTGACACAAGAAACAGCAAGGTGGATGATATTATTAAAACCCTAAATGGTTATGAAATCAATCCACTCGTTGTTGATCCATGGGCAAGCGAGCGAGATGCTATGCACGAATATGGCGTTACTCTGACTAATCTCGAAGACATAAAAGAGGCAGATTGTATTATCGTTGCTGTAGCACACAACGAATTCAAAGCACTTTCCATCGAAAAAATCAAAAAATTGTTCGCAAATGTTCCTGACGATGAGAAGATTTTGATTGACGTAAAGGGGCTTTATTCTGTAAAAGATCTTAATGCTTCCGGAATGAGATACTGGCGCTTGTAATTATTTATTATCAAAACAAATATTTTACCGAGGTTATAGTTGTGAATATCTTTTACGTTTCCAACACCTGTTCAGCAAAAAAATATAAAGAATACATCGAAACCAAGGGGGCGCGTGTTTCCCAGCAAGCGCAAAAATACAACCTGCTATTAGCTGAAGGATTATCTGCAAACAATGCAAGAGTATCCATGATCTCGACACGCCCGATAAATCGTGTTGTATCTAAAAAAATATGGTTCAAAGCAGAAAAGGAACACACCGCCCTGCTCGACTTTTTCTATGTTCCTTTTGTGAATTTGCGTGGATTAAGACAAGCATTTTTAACTGTATCGGTATTTTCGAAAATTCTTTTTGCAAAATCAAAGAAACGAGATACTGTTGTCGTTTGTGATGGATTAAACATATCGGCATCAATTGCTGCAATTCTTGCATCAAAAATCAGACGATATAAGACTGTTGGAATAGTAACCGATGTTCCTTGTCATCTCTCAAACATGACAAAAATTTCTCTCGCGCAAAAATTAAACTTAAAAATTATGCGCAAATTTAACAGTTATCTACTTTTGACAGAGCATATGAATGCTATTGTCAATCCAAAAAAATGTCCATCAATTGTATTAGAAGGTCATGCCGACTTATCAATGAAAGACGAAATTAATTCCTTGGATAATAAAAGTGATAAAAGAATTTGTCTTTATGCCGGCTCTCTCAAAAAAATATATGGTATCGAAAATTTAGTTCGCGGATTTGAAGCGGCTGCGATTCCAAACGCTGAGCTCCATATATATGGAAGCGGAGATTTTGTTGAAGAACTAAAAACAATCACGTCAACCAATGAATCTATCAAATATTCAGGAATCGCTCCTAATTCGGAAATAGTAAAACTCGAGCTTCGTTCCACGCTTTTAATAAATCCGCGTCCTTCCGGTGAGGATTATACCAAATATTCATTTCCTTCAAAGAATATGGAGTATATGGCATCCGGTACGCCTGTTCTCACTACAAAGCTCCCCGGAATGCCCGCTGATCATTACAATTACGTTTACTTTATCGAGGATGAATCTGCTGACGGAATAAAGACCGCGTTACAAGATATTCTTTCTAAAAGCGACGAAGAACTTTTCGAAAAAGGCCGCTCTGCAAAAGAATTTATATTAAAAGAAAAAAACAACGTAAAACAGGCAGAAAAGCTTATCAATATGATAGAAACGCAGTTGTTAAACAACCACAAACAGTAACCTTGTATTTGTTTTTAGCAATTTATGTAAAGGAGTGTTCCGTTTTTGAAAAAGAAAATATTGATTATATATCCTCAAATGATGCTCGGCGGAAGCACTACAAGCCTTATATCTTTAATGAATAATCTGGATTTCGACCGTTACGAGGTGGATCTTCAGCTTTTTCAAAATACAGGCGAGCTAATCGACTACATTCCCAAAAAGGTCAATCTTCTCTCTCCGGCTAAAAAGTACAAATCCACTTTTACAAAAAATTTGGCATTTCTTTTTTCTGGATATCTTTTTAAAGCATTATTTAAAAGCTTACAAAAAAAGAAAATCAAGCTTGATATGACTGTAATAAGCGAATTCGTGGCAAAAAAGAATAGCAGAAAAAACAAAAAGCATTATGACTACGCAATAGGCTTTCTTGAAGGCTGGAGCGCAAGATATTTAGCCTATGGAGTAGTTAATGCCGAAAAAAAGTATGCCTGGCTTCATTCAACATTCGCAAACATAACGAAAGATCCAAAGTCACAGATTCCTTGGATGAATCTCGTAGACAAAATAGTATTCGTTACAGATGCTTGTTGCGAAGATTTCAAAAAAACGATGCCCGAAATGGCAGACAAGGCTATCACTATCGAAAACATTACTGATAGCGCCCTCATAAGAAAAAGAAGCGAAGATATTTCAGAAGAAGATATTCCATATAAATTATTCTGCAATTCCGAAAAATTCAAAATCGTTACAGTTTGCCGTATCGACATAAGCACAAAGGGACTCGACCGAATAATAAATGCAGCTAAAGACCTTAAGAATCGCGGAAAAGATTTTATTTGGTATGTAATAGGTAGCGGCCGAGATGAAGCAAAGTTTAATGAACTTATTAAAATGTCCAATCTTGAAGACCGGCTTTTTGCTATTGGAATCAGAATGAACCCCTACCCTTTTATAAAAGCGGCAGATATTATGTGTATGCCGTCAAGATACGAGGGCAAACCAATGGTTATTACCGAAAGTATGATACTTGGAACGCCCCCGGTAGTAACTCAATATCTCTCTGCAAACGATCAAATAAAAACCGGAATTGAAGGTCTTGTTTTGCCAAACGAAGACAATTCCCTTTCGGAGCCATTGATAGACTTAATAAACTCCCCCGAAAAAATCAATATAATGAGAGAATATCTTCTCTCAAACGATTACGGAAATACCGCTTACATCAAAGTAATCGAAAAAACGCTTTTAAATTAAGGAGATATATGAACAAAGGAATTTTAAAGCAATCTCTGCCAATGACCAATCCCCTTTCAACAACCCTTGAAGACGGAAGAATCAATTTTGTAACTAAGCTTTGCCTTGCTATAATTTTTATGGCTGCATTATCTGTTGGTTTTCTTCCACAGCTATTGATAGGTGTTATCGTTCTTTGCGCATGTATTCCACTTATAACCACAAAAGATATATATCTTGTACATCCGATAATGCTATTCTATTATGCACAATTTGGAGCTATTTTCGGACTTTCGGTATACCGGCTTTTCTCGTTTATATTCTTCATGTTTTCGCTCTTTTATGAAAGAACACTTCGTTTCAAAAAAATTCATCTTGCACCATTTATCCTTTTTACTTTATACTGCATTATAGTAATATCACCGGATAATCTGCAAAAAGGTTTTTTTGCGATTTTTGATATGCTTTGCATCATGATACTCGTTACGCACTATCTCTCGGACAAGATAAAACTCAAAAAATTCTTTAAGATATACTCTCTTATTTCTCTTGTTGCATTCTTTACCGGTACTCAACTTCAAAACAGCCTTGATGCTAGTGTTAACATTGATGGCGAATGGGTTGACGTTGTAAGAAATCTTGCGACTTTTGAGGATCCTAACTATATGGGATTCTTCTATACTACAGCAGTATTTGCACTTATTACCCTAAAGCTTTTTAACCCGAAAATCCGCATTTTATTCATAATTGCACTTTACGCGATGATATTATCAACACTTAGTGTAACAGCAATAGTTGTTAATGTTTTAATGTGGGGACTCTACCTTTCAATAACAAAAAAAATCAATCTAAAAACATTTGTAATAATCTTTGTAATCATAGCAATATTATTAGGTATGTTTTCATACGGCAAAAAGAATCCGGATACACCTATTTTTGGAATGCTCGCAATCAGGCTTTCCGAAAAATTCACCAACGAAGCATCAAGTGACATCAGCGGACTTACATCCGGTAGATCAGATCTTGCAGGAATACACTTCGATTATTTTTTAAATCTTCCAATATGGAAAATGTTTGTTGGAATGAATGCAGCAAGTGCCTTAAAAACCGACCTTGACGGATTCAAATATGCAGGTCACAATGAATACGTGGACTGGCTATTAAATGTCGGTATTATTGGTGCCGCCATTATGCTCTTCTTCTTATTGAAAAGAACCTATACCGCATATCGAAAATACCGAGAAAATGAAAACACTTCCGATCTTTGCGTGCTGTTTTGCAAATTTATTTGGATTGCATATGCATTTACACTAACAGTGTATGGTGATTTCAGATTTTTATTTACACTTTTACTGTAAAATATTTTACTCTTAATCAGAAGGTTATTTTGTAACAATGAAAAGACTTGCCTCTAATATAATTGTTGCTGCAATATCAAATATTTTGATGATTTTTACTAGTGTTGTAGCGCAATATTTTATATTAAACTCGTTTGGATCAGAAATAAACGGATTGACATCATCAGTTAATCAGTTTCTATCCTATTTCACTCTGCTTGAAGCCGGAATAGGTGCTGCATCTATACAAGCGCTTTATAAACCACTCGTAAATTCGGACAAAAATCAGCGCGATAGTATTCTTTCTGCTACGGCTCATCAATATCGAAAGAGCGGTTTTATATTCTTCATACTTCTTGCAATACTTTCGCTCTTGATGCCGGTATTTACAAACAGCTCTTTGAAATCCATTACTGTTATAACTATAACATTCCTGATGGGAACAGGAAATGTTTTAAATTATCTGTTTATAGGAAGATACAAAGTCTTACTTTCTGCCGACAAAAGAATTTACATATTGAATACGCTTGATGCAACCCTCGGTATTCTCTTCTCAATTATCAGAATAATTCTTATTAATACCGGATTTGACATTATAACGGTTCAGGCGGTCGCATTACTCTCTCCAATCATACGAATGCTCTTTCTCCGTTGCTATGTCAAGAAAAAGTATCCTGATATCAATACAAAAGCCACCCCCGATTATAACGCTATATCAAAATCAAAGAATGTTCTCGTTCATCGAATTGTCGGAATGGTTACCCAGCATACAGATGTTACTATACTTACTGTGAGCTCTACACTAAGCACCGTAAGCGTTTATTCAGTTTATAATCTAATTTATTCTCATATAGTCATCCTTCTTACTAGCATGTTTGAAACGGCACCTCAAGCATCCTTCGGTCACTTACTTGAATCAAAAAATCCTAACTTCAACAAATATTACCGAGTATATGAGGTATTCTTCACATGCTTCATTTTGGCATTATTATCAACCACCTTGGTACTTACACTTCCTTTTGTTTCTCTATACACAATATCAACCACAGATATTGATTATATTGATCAATTAACAGCAATTCTCTTTACCATTACAACCATTTTAAATATTATAAGGCTCCCTTCAATTATTATGATAAACGCAACCGGAGCATTTAAAGAAACGCAACGTGGCGCTATTATTGAGGCAATACTCAACATTGGTGTTTCAATTCCCGCTTATATTTTCTTTGGAATGCGTGGGCTCCTTTTCGGAACAGTAGTTGCGCTTGCCTTTAGATCGGTTGATGTTATATATTATAACTACAAACACATAATCAAACGTCCCATTACCGAATATCTTGGAATTGCGGTACTCGGTATTATTCTTATGATTTTGTACTGCGGATTCTTTATGTGGTACAAGCCTATCACAGTAAGCGGATGGAGCGATTGGCTCATAAAAGCAATCATTTGCACCGCCACAGCACTCGCTTTGTTTTTCGGTGTATTCTGTTTAGTTTTTCGTAAGCAAACAGCAGAAGCCTTCAACATTGTTAAAAAAATAAAAAATAAAAAGTTAAACAAAAAAGGAGCATAGTAAGTATGTCACTTTTCAAAAACAAAACACTTATGATAACCGGTGGTACCGGTTCGTTCGGAAATGCTGTTCTGAACAGATTTCTCAAAACCGATATTGGCGAGATCAGAGTTTTCTCGCGCGATGAGAAAAAGCAGGATGATATGCGCCACGAATTTCAGGCAAAGATGCCTGATGTTGCCGAGAAGATCAAATTCTATATCGGTGACGTTCGCGATCTTGCATCGGTTAAGAATGCAATGAATGGCGTTGACTACATATTCCATGCCGCAGCACTTAAGCAGGTTCCCTCCTGCGAGTTCTTCCCTATCGAGGCTGTAAAGACTAACGTTCTCGGCACCGAGAACGTGCTTACAGCCGCAATCGAGGCAGGCGTTAAGAATATCGTTTGTCTTTCAACCGATAAGGCGGCATACCCAGTTAATGCTATGGGTACGTCAAAGGCTATGATGGAAAAGGTTATCGTTGCA
>CAYRJG010000052.1:0-13859 GCA_964424525.1 uncultured Ruminococcus sp. | reverse complement strand
GCACCGTGGTTAGCACCCCAGTTATTCATAACGCTGTAAGCGTTCTCAAACGGTGAGCCAACTATGCCGTCGCATCTTGGAGCAAACCAAGTACAGGGCCATGTGTAGTCGGTTCTCTTCCAAAGAGTGTCTGTAACCTCATCAGGGAGATCTACGGTCCATCCCTCTGCAATCTGAAGAACAGGACCAAGTCCCTTAACGAGATTAAGTCTTATCATAGTGCAGGGAACCTCTGCCTTTGTAACGAAGCGAGAGGAGAATCCGCCGCCACGGAAATAACCGTTATCGGCAGGGCACCATTCAACGTTGTTAAGAATGTTATCGGCATCCTTTTCGGTTACATTGTACCATTCTTTGATCTCGCCGCCTTCAGCGCGACAGTTTGCATCAAGGCAAGCCGCACCGGAATTGATAAGGTGAATAAATCCTCCCGCATCCTTTGCGTGACCTTCAACGTCATAATCGGTAACTCTCTTTACAGAAGCACTCGACCAATAGGTACGAACGTCAGCGAATATCTGCGGACGGTTGGTGAGCAGTTTCATAAAGAGCATTCCAAGTCCGTTGAGAACGTCATTCTCGGTAGCAAGAATGTAAGGCTCTCTGACACCGTCCCAGTCAAACGAGGAATTAAGAACCGCCTCGGCGAAGTCGCCATTGGGGTAGAAGTCTGTCCACTGTCTTTGACCTTGGAATCCGGCAGCAATAGCATTGTGACCAACCTTCTCCTCCTCGCATCCCTTGGGAAGCTTGTCATTTCCGTTCATGAGGTCTTTGATTATCATAGCGGTAAGAACGCAGAATTCAAGTTCTTCGTCCTTCTTTTTGTCGGAGTGCTTGATGAATTCGGGGTTCTTGTCAAAGCCAATCTTGCACTTTTCTTTAGCCCACTTAAGAGCGCGCGCATATTCCTCTTTGTCGTATATACCTTCGGTCATTCGACGGATGATCTCAACCTCGTCAACCGATTCAACTCTCATACCGAGATAGTCTTCCATAAAGTCGGGGTTGATCTGTGAGCCTGCAATACCCATGCAAAGCGAGCCGATCTGCAGATAGGACTTGCCCTTCATAGAAGCCGCGGCAATAGCAGCTCTTCCAAAGCGAAGAAGCTTTTCCTTAACGTCTTCGGGAATAGATGTATCGTCAGCATCCATAACCTCGTGTCCGTAAATTCCAAATGCGGGAAGGCCCTTCTGCGCGTGTCCTGCAAGAACTGCCGCAAGATATACAGCACCGGGGCGCTCTGTTCCGTTAAATCCCCAAACACCCTTAATGGTAAGAGGATCCATATCCATTGTTTCAGAGCCGTAGCACCAGCAGGGAGTAACAGTAAGAGTGATATCAACACCCTCGCGGCGGAATTTTTCCGCGCAAGCCGCAGCTTCTGCAACACGGCCGATAGTGGTGTCTGCAATAACTACCTTTACGGGCTCACCGTTAGAATATTTGAGGTTTTCGGTAAAGAGCTTTGCGGCACTCTTTGCCATATTCATAGTCTGATCCTCAAGAGATTCTCTGACACCGAGAGCACCGCGGCGTCCGTCAATTGTGGGGCGTATTCCAATAACGGGATACTCTCCTATAAGTCTGTTTTTTGCCATAGTATATCCTCCTTTTTCGGGGCAGAGCAAACTGCGCCCATATTTTTTATTAATACTCTTGATTTTATTATAGTTTTGTTTTATAATAAATTCAATAAAACAATCCCACAAATTTCTTAACAAACTTTAGGTGGCTATGAACGATTACTTGTTTGAAAACGAAACCTATTCCGTGGCATTTGCCGAAATGCGCGAGGTGGGCGATGAATGGAACCTCGTCAAATGGAATTCAAATCATCCGCAGATAGGCTATCACAGACTTTATTTTCTTACCGAAGGGGCGGCAAAGCTCCGCCTTTCAGACGGTGAGCTTGACCTTACCCCGGGGAATGTATATTTTATACCTGCATATTCGGTCAGAGAGAGCAACATTGAGGGAACAATGAATAAGTATTATATTCATTTTCAATCTTCATCAACCTTTTTCTCGCTATACCGATATCTTTCGGCGCGCTATTCTGTACCTTCCGGTGAAAATACAGAGTATCTTTTTAAAACCGTTGTTGAAAATTATTCAAATAATTCAATTAGTGCGCGTTTTAAAGTACAAGGGGCTATGAACTTAATTTTGTCTGATTTTGTGTCAGAGGTCACGGCTGCAGTTCCCGATCTTGTGAAATTTGACGAAATTCTTAAATATATCGATCTGAATTATCACGAGAACATAACTCTTGCAAAGCTTGCTTCTATAATGAATATCAGTCCGATGTATTTTTCGAATTATTTTAAACGCGTATTCCGCATAAGTCCCAAACAATACATACTCAATAAGCGCCTTATGGAAAGCCAGCGCTTGCTTCTCGAAAGCCGCCTTACTATAAAAGAAATAGCTTATGCCGTTGGGTTTGAAAATGAGAATTATTTTTCGGAATTTTTCACGGCAAAGGTAGGAATTTCTGCAAATAAGTTCAGAAAAAGGGAATTGCCGACTACAAGAGAATCAATTCTATAAACGCTTCTTTCTTGCATCCTTGAAATGCGAAAAAATATAACTTTTTTAGCAAATTAATTGGCGCTTAAGAAAAGATGTAAAATCAACAAAATACACAACGAAAAAACACCTAAACAAAACTTTTCTTGTTTTTGTTTAGGTGTTTTTGTTGCAATTCGTAGTAAATCGATTTTTCACAGTTATTATTTGGAAAACTCATCCTCAATTATATAAGGAAGGTCTATCGGTGTTGCCAGATTGTCGACTATTTTATCAAAGAAGCCTGTTGCCTTGTTGAAATCCGAAAAGAGATCCTGTACATCACTTTTTGTCTTACTCTCATCGGTTTTTGCTTTCATTTCTACTGTCACGGAATAAAGCGGAATACCGTAGCTTGCCACCTGTTTTCCATCGGAAAGAGTCAAACTGTATTTGTATTCAAAACCATCCTTTTCTCTTACCTCGGTGCGTATGATTTCACCTTCTCGCATTCTTTTCATAATAGCTCCTCCGTATGTTTATTACGCAATATATTTTATCATAATATAAAAAATAAAGCTGTCGAAAATAGCTGTATCAAATTCGCCTTATTTCGATAATAATAGAATGCTATTGCAAATATTGACATTACAAGGTAAAAAAGAGCGACAAATCCAAATAAACAGCTTCTACACTAAAAAAGCAAAAGCTATTTATGAATAGATTCGTCGCAGTTTGAAGGATTATGGCGTAAATATTGACAAAAAAACGAAAAATTTAAATTTTTGAATACAGAAAAGCAAGAAATGCAATCTTTTTTAGATTTTGGAAAGCTGAATTTCGGATTCGGTGTTTACTTTGCCATCGCTGCGTATAGTTTTAAAGCAGAAGGTTCCATCGCGGTCACCGCGAAGAACCGTAAGAGTATCGCCCATAGGTGCTTCGTTAGAATAATTTATGGTTATCGCGCTTATTCTTCTTTTATCCATAGGTAAAAAGCTTGCATACATATCGGGATAAGCCGTGTTGTTCATATGTCTGTTTTGGTCAACTATACCATACCCAACTTGATAACTGCCTACCTCTTCCATATCCTTTGGCATTATTATTCTGCCGGGGGAGAGATCGAGCGGTGAGTAAGTATCAAGTCCGAGGTCGAAATCGTTTACCCTAACGAGCGCGTGAGTATCTGTGTCAATAAGTGCCCATATTGAAGCAGCTCGTCCAACCGTCATTCCGTCGCGCTCAAGCTTGTAGCATCTGAGAAAGCTGTATCCGCGGCTTTCGCACGGATAGGTTATTGCCGTAAGCTTTTCATAAGCTCGGATGTTTTCCGTGAACTCCATTTTTATTCTCGAAAGAATAAACGCGCGTTTTTTGTTTTTTAAATTATCGTAAGACATACCGTTATCGGTAAGCTGATATTGCGCTGCACTTTGTATATATCTCATAAGAGCCGAAGCTCTTGCTATTCCGTTTATATCAACGTCATGAACATCGACCTCAAGTGGTCTTTGATAGTATTTCATAAAACCTTGTAACCTTTCTTTTTATATACCTATATGATAAACCTATACTGTGGAAATATCAACCAAATTTAATTAAAAAATTGTAAACATTGAAAAAAAGTTTCTCTTTCGCAGAAAAATATGGTAATATACTTATAATAAAAGATTAAGGAGTACTGTATGACAAATCTGACAAAAGATAATTTCACCACCGAGGTTGAAGAGCATAAAGGACTGGTTATCATAGATCTATATGCCGATTGGTGCGCCCCGTGCAAAATGATTGCTCCTTCTTTTGAAGAGCTGTCAAATGAAATTGAGGGCGTTAAATTCTGTAAGATAAATATTGACAGAGAGCCCGAGCTTGCCGAAATGTTCAGAGTGCAAAGCATTCCGATGATAGCGGCAGTTAAGGATAATACCTTCCTTGATATGATAATCGGTTACGTAGAAAAGGATAAAATTTGTTCATTCATTAACGAATATAAATAATTGTATAAATCATTTACGAGGGTAGCTCAAGTTCAAAAAACTTGAGCTACCCTCATTTTTTATGACTGATATTTTAATTAAATATTCGCATTTTACGAAAGAAAAATATCGTGTTGTGTCAATGCAAATAAGCTTGGCACAGAATTGTACGAATTTAGTCTGTTTTGAAAGAAAAGTTAACCCTTCCACACTATTGAACGCTGTCTTGGTGAGTGTTATAATCAAATGGTAAAAATTTACAATTTTGGAGGCAAAAATGAAATCTTTACTTAAACTGGTTATTATACTCGTGTGCGGTGTAGCTATACTTTCGTTCGCAATACGTTCAGGAGCCGAAGGGCAGGGAACGTCAGGCTATACAGTATCCTGCGAGGAGGGCGAATATAAGCTTTATTCCACCGCCTCCGGTATTACCGAACCTATTTTTAAGAGTGATATATTATCGGATTTGACAGATTATGTTACAGCGGCAGGGGATAACGCAGAGATCCACTTCTTTTCTGTCAGCACAGATAAAAATCTTACACTATCCAAAGGGAATATTACGGTTTCCGGTGCGCTCACGTTTACAGATGGTGCGACTTTAAGAAATAACGGTGCAACTCTTACACTATCTTCAGCGGTTTTGAGTTTTGATAGCGGTGCTTTGAAAATAGATAGCGGTGGAGTGTATATGCTTTCGGGGCTATTGCAATCGGCGGGGCGTGCGATTGTACTCGATTATTCGGCAGGGGCATATTTTGAGCTTGTGGGTGGCAGTATAACCGCAAACTCATACGATTCTGCCGTATCTTTATCACAAGGAACAGTAAAGATTAGAGGCGGAACGGTAGAAAATTCTCTTGGCTTTGCTATATCAAACAGTTCATCATTAATTATGACGTCATCACCAACGCTTTCCGGCGCGGAATTTGATGTTTATACAACAACTCCCATTACCTTGTATGATGGCACAACCTCTTATAATGGGGGGGCACTCATAAAATACGGAGGTCAGTTTGAAAAGGGAAGCAATACCGAGGTTTTCAGATGCTCCGACTCCAAAGAATTTAACGGAATAACTCTTTTTGATGCAAATTCTATATCATACGAGCTTACCTATTTTGAAAAGGAGGGTATTGCGTCGGTGTATCTGCCGTTTGTTGTAAACTTTTATGATGCAGGACAGATGATATCCACGGTAAACGTATTAAAAGGAGATATTGCGGACAAGCCTCAAGCCCCCGAAAGGCTTGGATATGAATTTCTCGGTTGGAGTCTTTCGGACGATGACGGTGAGCTTTATGAATTTGCTGCTGGAGTTCAATCTGATATAGTTCTTTATTCTGTTTATAGACTAACACCACCCTCGTTTACGCTTTCATCTTTGTCCTTTGAGTATGATTCCACTATACATTTTTTGATTTTAGAAGAAATCTCTCATCCGTTTTTAGATGAGGGAATATTAGGCTGCGAATGGTACAGAAACGGAGAATCGCTTTCCCGTTATGGTGACAGAATAGGAGTCCGCAACGTAGCCGATAGTGGAAAGTATAAATGTAAACTAACCTTTTCGGTGGGCATTGACGTTGTGACTGTTTATACTCCCGAGGTAATGATAAGGATAGAAAAGGCAACCATAAAGCGCCCAATAGTTCCTTTTGCAACATATAACGGTGATGAAATATATCCGGAAATATTCGATACTGCCGCATATACCGTAAATCGAATACCTGCAAAAAATGTAGGTGTATATCCAATAGCAATTACCTTGACAGATAAAGAAAATTATAAATTTGAGGATAGCGAAAACACTACTATATCGGTTGATTTCGAAATAAAAAAAGCCTCTAATTATTGGCGCGAGGAAATCACGGGTCAGGATATTTATGAGGGGGAGGCTCCGGTATTAAAGGCCACGGCAGCATTCGGCTCTGTAAAATACTTGTTTTCAAACAAAATGGATGGATATTACTCGGCAGAAGTGCCGAGCGAAAAAGGAATATACTATGTAAAAGCGGTTGTGGATGCAAGCGATAACTATAATGAACTTGAATCCTCGCCTATAAGCTTTTCTGTTTTGGAGGAGATAATACTGGGCGTTGCCGTACTAAGTGCACCTAATAAAACCGAATATATTGCATTTGAGCATTTTGATCCAACCGGACTTTCGCTGGGGGTCAGTTATAACAGCGGCAGGCAGATGACCGTTTGGGGTGCAGATATAAGCTATTCTTATCAAAGTGCGGATTCATTCCGCTTTGGAGATTCGGGGGTGCTTGTTTCTTATAACGGTGCATCCGTGATGTTCAGGATAAATGTGAAAAAGGCAACATACGATATTTCCAAAATTGTTTTTGAAGATTGCGAAGATATATATGACGGTAGCTTTAAAAGTGTAGAATATAGTGGTACTCTCCCAGTGGGACTTGACGGAATCCCGATTTCAGCTAGTATTTCGGGCGGTGGAGTTAACGTAGGTGAATATACTTCGCTTTTGACCTTTTCAAGTAAAAGCCAGAATTATTACATTCCCGATCCCATAAGCGCAAGAATTACCGTTAAACCGCGTTTAGCAGAAATTATTTGGGAGAACCGAGTTTTTACCTATGACGGAACGCCCAAAATTCCTCGCGCCTATTTTGTCGATGTATTCGGCAGGAAAAAGGAGCTGGCGGCAATAGGGGCGCGTAGCTTTGCGGGAACATATTCCGCGGAGGTAAGCTATTCCGATCCCAACTATTATTTCACAGGTATGAAGGCGGATTTTACAATAGCCAAGGCAAGCTATGATATGTCAGGTGTAATATGGAGCAGTGAGTCATTTGTTTTTGATGGCGAGGAAAAGCGTGTTGTGATTACCTCGGGATTGCCAAGCGGAGTAAGTGTAATCGGCTATGCGGATAATAAAGCAGTGAATAGTGGGGAATATATTGCAACCGTAAGCTTTAGCTATGATAATACAAATTATAATCCTCCGATTTACATCGGTTATAAGTGGCAAATTAACAAAGCTGTATATCCAACAGACGGATTTTCGTTTTCGGATTCTGCCGTTATTTATGACGGTGAAATGCATTATCCTGTTCAAAACGGAGAAATGCCTTGCGGTATTGACGGAAGCTTGCTCGAATATAAATTTTCTACCGCTGCTCGCGATGTTGGCGATGGGAGAGTAAAGGTCGAGATAATATTTTCTACTCAAAGCAATAATTATAAGCCGCCTGAAAATATGTATGCTTATGTTGAGATTCTTCCTATTGTTATAAATGTTGTATGGTCTGATTTCGAATTTACCTACGATGGCAGTGCTTATGCACCGAGTGCAAGCTCCGAGATAACCGAGATTATCGTTTCGGGATCTGCAACCGATGCAGGTGAATATACGGCTACCGCAAGCGCGCTTGATAAAAATTATTCGGTCAGCAATAACACAGCGGCGTTTAAAATCAATAAGGCTAAGAATTATTGGCTTTCGGAGCTTCGCATTTCAAATCAATATTGTAGCAAAAGTCCTAATCCTACTGCAACTCCGTATAAGGGTGAGGTTGTGTTTTCTTATTATTTGGATGCAGAATGCACAAGGTTTGCCGATGATTTTTCAACGCCCGGAGTATATTACGTTACCGCAAGTACTGACGGAGATAAAAATCATCACGCTCTTAACTCAAATGCCGTTGCGTTTGAAATGATAAAGGTTATACCGCAGGACTTGGAGGTTGAGCTGAATAAGACGGAATATATAGCCTTTGATAAAATTTCGGATTCCGACTTGACGGCTTATTCTGTAAACAATGACGGTAGTAGAACAAAAATTGATTTTTTCGAACTAACGGTGGATTATATGTCGTCAGAACATTTTATAGCAACCGATAAAAAAGTTACGGTGCGGTGGGGTGACTTTGCTTTTGAGTGTAATGTTAATGTTTCTAAACGCAAATACGATATGTCGGGTGCTATATGGAGTAATCTGTCTTTTGTGTATGACGGTGAGGAAAAATATCCAACACTCGCAGGGCTTCCAGAAGGTGTTAGTATCAATGAATATTTGCTTATAAGTGCCGTTAATGCAGGAGAGTATACGGTAAATGCGTCTTTTGTTTATGATACTGTAAATTACGAAGAACCAATTGTTGATAGTGCAACTCTTGTTATTAAAAAATGTGAGATTCCCACTCCCACAGTTCGTGACTCGGTTTACAACGGCACAAACCAAACCCCAATATATGATGAATCGGCACTTTATTCTCCGGAATTTTCAGGCAGTGCCATCAGGGCGGGAACGTATAGTGTTCGTTTTGTTATATCGGATTTCGAAAATTACTGCTTTGAGGGGGGCGAAGAATTGGTTACCGTTCCGTTTAATATTGCGCGACGAGCGTTGCGAGTGCGTATTGCGGATTCCGAATTGTATTATTTTGAAAGTGATCCGCTTTTAGAGTTTTCTGTTGTCGGTGGCACGCTTGTACCGGGAGATGTTATTACTCCAACCTTCCAAATAGACGGTGGCTCTATATATGCTACGTTTGATGACCCCGACTATGACATTTCGGTGATTCCCGGGCGAATAATACATTTGGAACGATTCTCACCGCTTGTTTTGAGTATATTCATCGGAGCAAGTGCCGTTATTGTGATTGGCATATTTATTGCGGTGATTCTCTTGAAATTCCGTCGTAAAATATATTATTACTATCGCGCAGCCCGTCTTCGTTCAAAGCTTGTCCTTGGTGGTGGCGCGCGCGTACCATTCCTCGAGAGTGCAAAAATATCTCCGCCGAAGCATAGACCTGTAACACCTTATATAGATGGGGAATGCGATATTGTGAGCGAAAATTCTGCAATAAATATGGAGATAGATGCCGAATATGCCGATTCAGCTATTTCAAATGCCCTGGCTAAAAATCTTATCCGTCGCGACAGAGAAATTTTTACAAAAGGCTGGAGAAGAAGAACGGTTAACGTCGACACATTGTCAAGAAGCTTTATGGCAGGCGAGCGCGTGGACGTAAATTCGCTCAAGGAAAAGGAGCTTGTTCCAAGAGATACCGCATACGTCAAAATACTCGCGAGAGGAATAATAGATAAACCGCTTGATGTTTACGCCAATGATTTCAGCCTTGCCGCAGTTAAAATGATAGCACTTGCGGGCGGAAAGGCAATAAAAGTAAAAACAGCGCGCATCTCGGATAAGACCGAAAGAAAAAATAATGAAAGCACTTGAAAAAGATATGAATAAGTGTTAAAATATGAGAGGATAGCTCAAGTTCAAAAAAACTTGAGCTATCCTCGATGCGTTAAGGGGCTAGGGGAATTGTTTTTGCCGCAGTTCGGCATCTTGACTGCGGCATTTTTTAGATAGAATTTTGCGGTTGGAAAGGGTGATGTGTGCAGATGGAAATACTTTACAAAGATAAGAATATAATAGCTGTGAAAAAAGCGGCAGGTGTTCCCACACAATCCGATTTAAGTGGCGATGCCGATCTTATGTCGATTACATCCGAATATCTTTCTGATGGCAAAGAGAATTCTTCGCTTTGGCTTATACATCGACTTGATAGAGTTGTAGGCGGTGTGATTGTATTCGCGCGTAACAAAAAATATGCGGCACTGCTTTCCACCCTCGTATCTGAGAATAAAATGACAAAAGAATATCTTGCCATAGTCGAGGGCGAAGCCGAAGGCGGTGTATTGAAGGATTTTTTGTATAAGGATTCGGCAAAAGGGAAGTCATTCGTCGTTGACAGAAAAAGAGCGGGAGTCAAGGAAGCAGAGCTTGAATATACCAAAATATCGGCAAAAGAAACCGAGCGCGGAGTGTTTACTATTGTAAAAATAAGACTTCATACGGGCAGATTCCACCAAATAAGAGCGCAGTTTTCCTCGCGCGGCTTACCTCTTGTAGGTGATGGGAAATACGGCAGCCGTGACGCTATGGCAAAAATGCCGACTCTCTTTGCCGCCCGCCTTGCATTTTGTATAGACGGGAAGGATTTTGATGTAACAGTGCTTCCGAATACAAGCGAATACCCCTGGTCGCTTTTTGAATCCGAAGTGCTTTCCGCTTTTGAAGGAGAAAAGAAAAATGACTGAAAAGCTTTATTATAAAGATGCCTATATAAAAGAATTTATCTCCGAGGTTATCGAATGTAACCCCTGTGATAACGGTTATCTTGTCGTTCTTCGCGAAAGTGCTTTTTTTCCTGAAGAGGGCGGTCAGTATTCCGACAGAGGCACCATCGGTACGGCGAACGTTATCTCCGTGTCCGAGCGCGATGGCGTCATTTATCATTTGACCGACGGATCTCTTGCAGTTGGCGCGCAGGTGCTTGGAAAAATAGATTTCGACGAGAGATATGAAAAAATGCAAATTCATACAGCAGAGCATATTTTGTCGGGACTCATTCATTCTATGTTCGGCTATGACAATGCAGGCTTTCACCTCGGTATGGATGAGGTGACTATGGATATTAACGCACCGCTTACCTTCGATGAGCTTATGCAAGTCGAAGCACGCGCAAACGAAATAATATATGAAAACATTGAGGTAAATACTTTTTTCCCGACCCCCGAAGAAGCGGAGAAAATGCAGTATCGCTCAAAGCTTGATATAACCGAAAATCTTCGAATAGTTAAAATCGGAGAATATGATAGCTGTGCTTGTTGTGCACCGCACGTAAAAAGAACCGGAGAGATAGGAAGCATAAAAATCCTTGATTTTACAGGACTGCGCGGAGGTGTCAGGATTCGTATAATCGCAGGAAGGCGTGCATTTTTTCTCTACCGTGATATGTTCTCAAACCTCGCGAAAATTTCGCATGCGCTATCCGTTCCAAAGCTTGATACGGGTGATGCGGTTCTAAAGTATATCTCCTCGGCAGAGTTGGTAAAAGCCGAATTGAAAGCATTGAAGATATCCGCCTTTGAGCGAGAGGCAGAGCTTGTCGAAAAGACCGATAAAAGTGCAGTTTTTATTTTCAAAGGAGCAGAGATTGACCAGCTCCGCGCATTTGCAAATAAGGCTGTATCTAAAATAGGCGGAATCCTCGTTCTTCTTGAACCCACATCTGCCGATTGCAAATATATTCTTGCATCAACCTCTGTTGACCTCAAGGGCGAAATCAAAAAAATAAACACCGCCCTCGGCGGTCGGGGCGGTGGTAGCTCTGTCATGGCGCAAGGAAGCTTTAATGCACCCCTTTGCGATATCGAGAAATATTTCAAGGAAAATTATTGATCGCAGGTGAAGTTTAATACAAGAGATGCCTTTGTCGGCTTGAGTTGGGTGAGCTTTATGCCTGCGGCATTGAGCATTCTGCGTGAGGCAATAGTGCCGGGGGTGTTTCTGTATTTATCCGAGAGGTATATTACCTCGCTGACTCCTGCTTGAATTATAGCCTTTGCACATTCGTTGCAAGGAAAAAGACCTACGTAAAGCTTTGAGCCGGCAAGAGTCTTTCCTCTTGAATTGAGTATAGCATTAAGCTCGGCATGAACAACGAACTGATATTTTGTTTCTCCCTCTGCGCCCTCGCGCGCCCAAGGAAACTCATCGTCAGAGCAACCGTGAGGAAATCCGTTATATCCGGTAGAAAGTATTCTGTTTTGTTCATCAACGATGCAAGCGCCAACCTGCGTGTTGGGATCCTTCGATCTCTCTGCTGCCAGAAGAGCAACTCCCATAAAATATTCATCCCAGGATATATAATTCTTTCTCTTCTCGGTCATAATCTATACCTCACAAAATTTAATTACTGTATTATTTTAGCATATAAATTAAAAACTGTCAATATCAATCGAAAGAAGACCTTTAATGTATAATAAATATACCGAATGTCGGCTTTGCGCTCGTGAATGTGGGGTAGACCGCACTCGCGGTGAGCGCGGCTTTTGTCAAAGCGGCTCAGAGGTGAGAATTGCCCGTGCCGCGCTCCACGCGTGGGAGGAGCCTCCGATTTCCGCCACTCGCGGCTCGGGAACGATATTTTTCGTCGGATGCTCGCTCGGATGCACTTTTTGCCAAAACCGTGAGATATCTCGCACAAACACAAAATGCGAGCAGGGAATACCGGTCACCCCCGAGCGTCTTTCTGATATAATGCTTTCGATCGAGAGGGATGGCGCGCACAATATAAATTTCGTCACGCCGACTCATTTTGCGCCCTCTGTTATCTCTGTCACAAAAAAGGCGAGAGCCGAGGGGCTGAAAATTCCGATAGTTTATAATACGGGAAGCTATGATAGCCTAGAAACCATACGTTCTCTTGACGGCATAGTTGATATATATCTTCTTGATTATAAATTTCATAGAGAGTCTACCGCAAAGGCTCTTGCCCACGCTCAAAACTACCCCGAAGTTGCAAGAGCTGTCATACGTGAGGCACACGCGCAAAAGCCGACACCGATTTTCGATGCAAACGGCATTATGCAAAGCGGTGTTATAGTAAGAATTCTCCTTTTGCCTGGGCATCTTGCCGAAGCAAAGCTCTCGGTGAAATATCTATACGAAACCTACGGAGATTCGATTTATATAAGCCTTATGAACCAATATACCCCAATGCCGAATATGCAATCCCCATTGAACCGCCGCGTCACTCGCGCAGAATATGACGAGCTTGTGGACTATGCCTTGGCAAGAGGTGTTAAAAATGCCTTTATTCAAAGCGAAGGAACTGCCGATGAATCCTATATCCCTCCTTTTAACCTCACAAACGCATAATAGCAAAGCAATATCAAAAACAGGGTAGTATAGACAGAATAGATAAGACAAACAACAAAAAATTAATCAATTTCAAAAAACGCGCCGAGGCGAATTTCACCGCCCCGGCGCTAAATTTTTCTATAATGCCCATAGGGCATAACTTCGCAATATTGCGAAACTTCACTCGCGAAGCGAACTTCACTATGGTTGGGGTTCCCCAAAGCGAGCAAGGTCGAGCTTTGGAGTGGCTCGAAGGATAACTTCACTTGCCCAACAAGGGCAAACTTCACTGCGTTTCTCGCAGAAACGCCCATACGCTTTATTATTCGGTGTAGTTATAGATTACGGTATAATCACCGATGTTGGAATCCCAACCGCTGCCCTTTGTGATAGTATTCCACTGCTCTTCGCTGCCGCGGTAGTTTATGGTTGTAAGGCTTTCGCAATACAGGAACGCGGATTCGCCAATTGTGGTTACGCTATCTCCGATTACAACGCTCGTAAGGCTTGTGCACAAACAGAACGCATAATTGCCAATCTCGGTTACGCTATCTCCGATTACAACGCTTGTAAGGCTTGTGCATCTATAGAACGCATCAGAGCCAATCGAGGTTACGCTATCTCCGATTACAACGCTTTTAAGGCTTGTGCAATAAGAGAACGCA
>CAYRJG010000051.1:0-13964 GCA_964424525.1 uncultured Ruminococcus sp. | reverse complement strand
AATACGGATACATTGACTACTGCCCCTATGGAAGCCTTCACAGCACCGGTATGCTTGAGTGCGAAGCACCCGTTTTCTCTGTTGCGAACAAGAGAATCATCAAAGAGAATATGGCAATCTGCATTGACGCATACTTCAAGGGTATGGAGTGGGGCTCGTTCAGAATTGAGGACTGCTACCTTATTACCAAGGACGGTGCAAAGAGAATGACCACCTACAACGACAAGGCAATTCCCGAAATCTTTAAATTCTAATTATCGGAGAGAATATCATTATGAAAATAGGAAAGAAAAATTGGGTATTCTGTGACGGATATCTTCCGCCCCACGGTGACAACCCCGAATTTGAGGGACACGAAGCACTTATGCTCACAAATCTCAACAAGGAAACCGCAAAGATAGAGCTTATTTTCGTTTTTGAGGACAGAGATCCCGAAGAGGGTATTTTCGTTACACTCGACGGAATGAGAACTACCTGCATTCGTCTTGACAAGCCTCTTGGCGACAAAGGACTCATGCTCGGAGAGTCTGTTCAGTACACCGTTTGGGTAAAGAGCGATACTCCTGTCTGTGCTTGCTTTGGCAGACTTGACGTTCGCCAGACCAATATGGCTTATTACAGCGTTGAAGGATACTCCTTCTGATTTAATTAAAAACCAAAGACCGGGCTTTTGATCGGTCTTAATAAAAATTTTCGGAGAACAAAGCTATGAAAAAATTAGTTCTTCTCGGCGATTCCATTCGCCTTATCGGCTACGGAACACTCCTGCCGGAGCTTCTTTCGGGTGAATACGAGGTATGGCAGCCCGAGGATAATTGCAGATGGGCTGATTACACCTATCGTATGCTTTCGGATCATGCCGAAAGCATTAAAGATGCCGACATTATCCACTGGAACAACGGGCATTGGGATATTTGCGATCTTTTCGGAGATGGATCGTTTACCTCGGTAGATAATTACATTCTTGCTATGGAGAGAGTTGCAAAAAGACTCCTCACCATAACCGACAAGGTTATTTTCTCAACCACAACCGCGGTAACTCCGCGTCTTCACTATGAAAATAACGAAATAATAAAGAAGTATAACGATGCGGTTGTTCCCCACCTTGAAAAAATGGGAATAATAATAAACGACCTTTACTCGGTAGTTCTTCCTCATGTAGAGGAATACATAAAGGAAGACAATATTCATCTTAACGATGCGGGAATCCGCGCCTGTGCAGAGCAGATTGCCGGTGTTATAAGGCGAGTAGGCTGAGGAAATGGATATGAAAAATTGGAATATAATTTTAACCGACACATCCGACACTACGCGCTTTGCCGCAGAGGAATTTTGCCGTCTTATTAAAAAAATGGATTCCGACGCGAGCGCGAAAATCGGCACAGATGGCAAAGTTAGTATAGGACTCACAGATCCATCACTCGCACCGACCGTTGCCGATCCTACTCTTGACGATTCTATTGCAATAGACATTGAGGGCGGTTGCGGATATATCACCGGCTCAAACAAAAGAAGCGTGCTTATTGCGGTATACCGCTTTTTCCGCGAAGCAGGTGTTGCATTTGTTCGCCCCGGAAGGGACGGAGAGATGATACCGTCACTTGACAGCCTTTCTATAAAGGTGAATATCTCCGAGAGAGCATCACAGCGTTATCGCGGAATATGCCTTGAGGGCTCCGCGGGATACGAACATATTTTGGAGATGATAGACTTTGCACCGAAAATCGGTATGAATATCTTTTTCACTCAGCTCTGGCGCCCAACCTTTGCTCTTGCGCGCTGGTATGAAAACAAGAGAAGCCCGGCATATATTCCCGAAGGTCTTTCCGAGGAAGCAGAAATCGCAATAGTGCGCGAATATGAGCGCGCTATATTCAAAAGAGGGCTTAACCACCATACGATGGGACACGGCTGGATTCCTTCAATACTCGGAGAAAAAACAGGAATCTGGCACGGTGCAAGCCCCGAAGGCTTGCTTACCGAAGAAAAGCGCGAGCTTGTTGCCGAAATCGGCGGAAAGCGAGTGCTTCACAACGGCTCGGCAGTTGATACAAGCTTTTGCTACGGCAATCCTCGCGCACGCAGCCTTATAGTCGATGAGGTGGTACGTTACGCAAAAGTGCATCCCGAGGTAGATACTCTGCATTTCTGGCTTGCAGACCAACCCGATAACCAGTGTGAATGTGAGCTTTGCCGTGACACGCTCCCCTCGGATTTCTACGTTGACATGCTCAACGAGCTTGACGAGGCACTCACAAAAGAAAATATCAAGACAAGGATAGTATTCCTTGCATATCTTGAACTGTTCTGGACTCCGAAGCGCGCGCGCATTAAAAATCCCGACAGATTTATTCTTCTTTTTGCGCCTATCCGCCGCCCTTACGAAAGACCTCTTTCTGCTCAGACGGAGGGCGAGATGTTCCCGTTTGCGAGAAACGCATGGAAAAACCCTTGCACAAACTTCTCGGCACTTCACTATCTTAACGAGTGGAAAAAGATCTTCCCCGGTGAGTGTATTCTTTTTGATTATCACCTTATGTGGGATATGTATAACGATCTTACGGGTGAGGAATCGGGCAGAATTCTCGGCATAGATATGGCAGAGCTTCCGAAGAACGGAATGTGCGGTATGATAAGCTGCCAGGGAATGAGGCTCGGAATTGTCGGTGCTCTTCCGATGCGCCTTATGGCAAACGCGCTTTGGAGTGGGAAGACCGATTACGAGCAGGAATGCGAAGAGTTCTACTGCGACATCTACGGAGAGGATGCGGATAAATGCCGCAAAACTCTTTCGGCGCTCAAGGAAGCACTTGACCCGAATATCCTTCGCGGTGTTCGCAAGATTGGTGCCGAGCATCTTGCTGTATGCAAAAAGGCAAAGAAAGCCATTGAAAAGCTCGCATCTACCATCAAAGCCCATACCCGTGACGAGAATTTCGCGCGTCGGATAAGCTATATATATCTTGAATGTGCGACAAATCTCGGAAATATGCTTCTCGATTTTCTTATTGCGGCTATCGAAAAAAACGATAGCAAGGCAAAAAGGATATGGGCAGCGGTGCTTCGCGAAATTTCCGAAATCGAGGCGCTCTACCCACGCGCACTTGATGCGTTTGAATTTGCCCTAGTTTGGCACAGACACGTTCTGCCCCTATTCTTCCCGACCTGGAAAATCGACTACGATTCGGGCGAATTAACTATGTAATTAAATTTATGTGCGGATGCTGTGAAAATCGGCATCCGCTTTTTTAATAGAAAAATTTGGCGATGTATATAGAAAAATACGTCCTACTAAACCTTATGAATCCGATTCTCTTACGGGTACTGTTACTGCACTTTTTTTTGATAATCTCTTTACTTATGCTCTTTATTGTGCTAAAATAAAAAATATAAAAAGAGCAAAAGGAGCTATCAAATGAAACAGCCAATTTATACCGGAACCTGGGGAAAATGCCATATTCAGGGAATTGCCGTTGACACAAAGGGCGGATATATATATTACTCGTTTACCACAAAGCTTGTGAAGGCAACTCTTGATGGCGAAATTATCGGTTCGCTTGACGGACTTGTAGGTCATCTCGGATGTATTGCATTCAACGAAAATGACGGACGGGTATACGGCTCTCTTGAATACAAGAATGACGGAATCGGCAAGGGAATCCTCAACGCGCTCGGTGATGCCTCCGAATACGAGGATGCTTTTTATATTGCGAGATTTGACGTTGATAAAATAGACCGCCTCGGTATACCTTGCGAGGAGAGCGACATTATGAAATGCATATACCTTCCCGAGGTAGTTGCGGACTACAAGGGCGTGGGTAAGGATAAAGACGGCAAAGCAGTGCCACACCGTTACGGATGCAGCGGAATAGACGGAACAACATTTGCGCCCCTGCCGGGAAAGAAGCCCGCGGATGGAATGTATCTCTATGTTGCATACGGAATCTATACCGATCTTCAAAGAGTAGATAACGATCATCAGGTGATCCTTTGCTACGACATTTCAAATTGGGATAGCTTCGCAGCCCCCCTCAACCAGAAAAAAATGCACAGATCCGGGCCGAAAGCACCGCTTCATAAGTATTTTGTTTACACGGGTAATACCCAATTCGGCGTTCAGAACCTTGAATACGATAAATACACCGATTCTATCCTTATGGCGGTATATCGCGGAAAGAAGCCCGAATATCCGAATTATGACCTTTATCCGCTTGATATTTCCACCCCTGCAAAAAATGCCGAAATTATCGGCACGGGTGAGGTCGGTGAGCTTCTTTCTCTTAAGAAAATAGGCAACAAACGCGAGGGCGAGGAGATTTACGGCTGGTATTTCCCGCACGGCTCAACCGGGCTTTACTCATTCGGAAACGGTGAGTGGCTCATATCCGAAAACCGCCTTACAACCGAAGGACAGTGCGGTTACATATATCAGTATGTTTGGGACGGTGAGCATCCGTTCTTAACTAAAGGCTGATATTTCAAAAACTGTTTTTAACCGGAGCTTCGATTTAAAATGGCACTACTTGAAAAAATGGCGGATTTCTTTGAGGCGCGCATAGACGGATATGACGAGCATATGCTGAATTGCATTATGGGAGCAGACGAATTTTACAGATTTACAGCAGGCTGCCTTCCGCGCGAGTCCAAGGCAAGAATACTCGACCTCGGATGCGGCACAGGTCTTGAACTTGAAGAATATTTCGAGATAAATCCCGGTGCACAAGTAGTGGGTATTGATATTTCCGCAGGTATGCTCTCGGCTTTGAAAAAGAAATTTCCAAAAAGAGATATTACGCTTATATGCGGCTCATATTTTGATATTCCGTTTGAGAAAAATTCCTTTTCGGCAGCGATTTCTGTAGAATCTCTCCACCACTTTACAAAGGAAGAAAAGCTCTCTCTATACAAAAAGCTCCGAACGGCACTAAAGGATGACGGATACTTTATATTGACAGACTATTTTGCCGATTCCGAAGAGGAGGAGCTTCTGCACCGAAACACACTTATCTCACTCAAAAGAACAGAAGGAATCACAGACGGTGGGTTCTACCATTACGATACCCCTCTTACCGCAGATCACGAATGCGAGGTGCTCCTAGAAGCGGGATTTTCGACGGTGGAAATTCTTGCAAGCTGGGAAAGAACCAAAACCATAAAAGCAATAAAATAGCTCACAAGACGCGCAAAACCATAAAAATCTCACCAAACGCGCCGCCCGTGTTAAATTTCGCGATGGGCGGTGCGTTATTTTTTCTTAACATTCAAATTAAATTTCAAATATTATTGACATAAGTTTAAATCGGGTGTATAATAAATCAACCCGAAAAATCGTTCGGAGATTTTATCTATATTCCAAGCAGGGAAAGTGCAGTGAGAATCTGCCGCAACAGCCATTGCCGTATTAAGGTGCAGCCACCTTTGAGTCGGAAGGCCTGTCGAACGATATTTGGTAAAAATTCCTTGGGCAAATGAAGGAAGACCAAAATTTTGCGCGGAGTTCTTTTCGCGCGCGATTTGGAGCCTTGTGCCGAGGAGATATTCTCCCTCTCGGATAGGCTCCCTTCTTTTTTGTCCGAATCAAAATTTCAAAAAGGAGATTCGACAAATGAAAAATTTCAGAAAAATTATTGCGCTCGTCCTAGTGCTGACCTTAGCGCTCTTTTCTCTCGCGCTCACATCATGCGGTGAGGATGAAAACGCAGCAGGCTCTGTAACTATTGTGGTTGCGGGTAAAGAAGCAAAGGAATACGAGGTAGCACTCGACGGTCTTACTATTGACCGCGGTCTTGTTCCGGTTCTTGACAAGCTCAAAGCGGATGGCACCCTTGATTACGGTATCACAGGTACATACCTTGACTATGTTGGAGATGTAAAAAACAATTCCGAAACAGGTGAATACATCTTCATCTATACCTCGGTGGTAAAGGATCAGGATGTTTCCGAATATAAAATGACTGTTGAGTACGAAGGAAAAACGCTTGTAAGTTCAGGTGTAGGTGCGCTTGATATGACCATAGAAAACGGTGCACTCATCTACATTTCAACTATAAAATGGTAAATAGAAGAGCAAAAAGAGCAACGCTCTCTGTTGCGCTCGTGGGTATTATGGCTGCTACCCTCGAGTGCGCAAAGTTGGCTCTTGCCGCAATCCCGAACGTTGAGGTTATAACTCTGCTATGCGCGCTTTTTGGATACGTATTCGGTCCTCTCGGCATTCTTTCCACTTTTGTATTTGTCTGTATTGAGCCGATGATATGGGGCGTTGGTCCTTGGATCATATCCTATTTTATCTATTGGCCGCTGGTTACTTTTATTTTTATGATATTCGGGAGAATAAAAATAAAAAACCGAGTAATAATCACTCTTACCGCAGTTATCCTTACCGCGTTTTTCGGAATACTGACATCACTTGTAGACATTGGACTCTTCTCGGGTAATCTTGACAATTTTCTATCGCGATTCTTCATTTATTACGCACGGGGGATATACTTTTACCTCGCACAGATAATCACAAACGCGGTTTTGTTTCCCTTACTGTTCAAGCCATTGACCGAAGCGGTCGGCAGGATAGCTCGAAAAACAGTTTATAAATAAACTATTTATCTATGTATGGTTTGTTAAGTTTTTTCTAAATAAACTTTATTGAATTAAGCCCTCGTCGATTCTATAATAGAATCAAGAGGGCTTTTACCTTAAAATAATATTTTGGGAGGCATTATGATAGTTAAAGAATACATCAAAGAATTTGAAAAGCACGGCTTTGGCCTTTTTGTTCATTTCGGTCTTTACAGCGTTCTCGGCAGAGGTGAGTGGTCACTTAATTCCACCGAGGTTACTGCTGAGGAATATGAAAAACTTACCGAAAAATTCAATCCCGATCCCGATTGGGCAAAGGAGCTTTGTGCTACCGCGCGCGCAGCAGGATGCAAATATATCACTCTTACCACACGCCATCATGACGGATTTTCGCTTTACGATACGCTCGGGCTTAATACCTACGATGCGCCCCACGCAAAATGCGGCCGCGACCTTGTGAGAGAGTTTGTTGATGCTTGCCATGCCGAGGGTATTATTCCCTTTTTCTATCACACGCTTCTTGATTGGCGCGAGAAAAGCTTCAATGAGGATTTCCCGGAATATCTCAAATATCTTCGTAAAAGCGTTGAGATTCTTTGCACCAAGTATGGAAAGATAGGCGGTCTTTGGTTTGACGGAATGTGGAGCAAAAAGGATGACGATTGGGAAGAGGATGCGCTTTATTCTCTTATCAGAAAATATCAGCCGGAAGCTATGATAATAAACAACACGGGACTGCATGAGCGCGGTGCCCTTGGCCATATCGAGCTTGACTCGGTTACCTTTGAGCGCGGCAAACCGAGTCCCATCAATCTTGAAGATTCGCCTAAGTATATAGCAAGTGAAATGTGCCAGGTTTTCGGCGATCATTGGGGTTATGCCGAGCTTGACTATAATTTTAAATCAATGGCAGATATTATACGCGACTTTTGCATTTGCCGCCGCTACAACTCGAATCTTCTTATGAACGTTGGTCCGATGGGCAACGGAAAGCTTCGCAAACTTGACTCGGCAATGCTTACCACCCTCGGTGAATGGAAGGCGCGCTTTGCAGAAGCATTTGACGGTGCTATCCCTTCGGGAATTAAAGTTTCAAAGGACTCCGATTTTATTCTCAAGGGCAAGGATTCCTATTATCTCTTCTGCGACGGACTCTATATGCAAGCAAATGCCGACGTTGCTATCGGTGGAGAAAGCGGTGTTGATTTCTCGGATAGCTTCAAGCTCAAAGAAAAAATCAAGTCCATAAAATGGCTTGAATCGGGTACTCCTGTTAACTTTACACAAAACGGCGAGGATGTAACCGTTCATACCGCACCTCAACCTTACGGTCAGAGTGTGGTTGTGCGTATTGCAAAAATTGAAGTTTAATAAACTTTTCAAAACATAAAGGGCATAAGCACGAAAAACTGTGCTTATGCCCAATTTGTTTCTTATTTAATTTCACACGCTCCAAACCTAACCGAGCAACACATCCGACACAAGCATCAAGCAAAATCCGACGAGAAGCGCGTATGTTGCGCCGCGCTGATGACCGTGCGCGTGAGTTTCCGGAATCATTTCATCACTTATAACATAGAGCATTGTTCCGCCCGCAAAGGCAAGAGCAAACGGAAGGATTGCCGTGGAAATGCTGACCGCAAAATAACCGATAAACGTTCCGAGAACCTCAACAAGTCCGGTTACAAGCGCACAGAGGAAGGTTTTTCCGGGAGAAACTCCTGCCGCAAGCATTGGAGCTATTATAACCATTCCTTCGGGAATATTCTGAAGCGCAATACCGCCCGCAATAAGCAAAGCCTCTGCCGTATTGCCCGAACCAAAGCCGACACCGGAGGCAATTCCTTCGGGGAAATTATGTATTGCGATAGCAGTAACAAAAAGCAAAACTTTACCAAGATTTGCGTTATTATGCGGCTCGTCCTCCACTCCGACAAGCTTATGAAGGTGCGGCACCAGCTTATCAACAAGATTGAGAGCAAGAGCACCGACAAAAATTCCCAAAACAGCATAAACAAGTCCGAATTTTCCACCGTATTCAACCGACGGAATTATAAGTCCAAGCACCGCCGCCGCGAGCATAACGCCTGCCGCAAAGGAAAGAACAATATCCGAAAAGGTATGGGATATTTTTTTAAATACAAATCCAATTATCGCACCTATAACGGTAGCACCGCCAACTCCGAGTGCCACAAGCAAAACCGTCGTCAAGTCCTCACATCCTTTATCTTATGAATTTTAAAAGCAGTGGGCGGCCGTTATTCATTCTTGAGCCGCCCACTATTTTCGGACAATGCTTTATGGGTTTAGCAAAATGCACATCCGAAATTATTCTTCGCTGAACATATCCTTGCCTACTCCGCAAAGGGGGCATTCAAAATCATCGGGAAGGTCTTCAAAACGAGTACCGGGAGCGATTCCGTTTTCGGGATCACCTACCTCCTCATCATAAACCCATCCGCAAGCGTCACATACATACTTTTTCATAATTTTATCCTTTCTGCGGCATTTGCCGCCATCATATTTATATTATCAATGTATCGAGAATTTTTTTTAAAATATCATTCAACCCTTACTGCATTTAATGTCGTGGAGATTTTGAGGAAAAATTTTCGTTCTTCGACCCGAAGGCGTAGTTACCTACGTCGAGAGGTCGAAACGAGAGTTTCAACCAAAACACGCCCCTCGCATTAATGTCGTGGGGATTTTGAGGAAAAATTTTCGTTCTTCGACCCGAAGGCGTAGTTGCCTACGTCGAGAGGTCGAAAACGGAAATTTTAACCAAAATACGCCGACATTAAAGGATTAAGGAGGGGGCGGTGTATACCCTTGCCATCAGTTCCTGGTTGAGCATATACAAACTCTTGGGATCGGAGCCGAAAAGTTCCATTTTAGTTATCATATCGTTGGCATTGGTTTCTTCTTCGCCCTGCTCCTTAACAAACCAATCAAGGAACTGCATGGTGCGGAAATCCTTTACCTCGTATGCCGCTGCATAAATATCGTTGATAAGAGAGGTTACGTATTTCTCGTGTTCAAGACCTGCTTGGAGCACATCCATGTGGCAGGTAAGCACTTTATCCGGCTTTGCTATTGCTTCAAGAGTCACTTTTTGATTTTCGTTCTGGAGATACTGATAGAAAAGCATAGCGTGGTCACGCTCCTCCTGCGCCTGAATCTTATACCAATTTGCAAAACCGTCAAGTCCTGCATCTTCAAAATAATTTGAAAAATCAAGATAAAGATATGCGGAATAAAACTCCTTATTTATCTGCTGATTAAGCAATTCATGTACTCTTTCGTTCATTTTTGTTTCTCCTTTTATATTGTTTTTTCAAAATAAAATTATTCAACATCTGCCTTCCAAAGTCCGTGAAGGTTGCAATATGCAAACACTGCTACGGGCTTCTCATCTGCAAGAGCGAACACAACTTCGGGTGCTGCGCCGGGCTCAAGGCATTTGCGCTGACCGCCCTTGTCGGTCTGGAGATAAACCCAGGTAATGCTGTGCTCCTCGGTCATCGGATGAAGAACCGAGCCAACAGTTGCACGAACAAGATTACCCTCTTTTTTTACCACGGGTATATGCTTTTCGCGGCTTGCCTCAACGGTTCCTGCTTCAAGACGAGTCATTTTCTGACCGCAGCAAACAACGGGAACTCCGGCATCGTGAATCTTTCCGACAATGTTACCGCAATGCTCGCAGATATAAAATTTGGTTTCATTCTTTTCGCACATAATATATAGTCTCCTTTTCGAAAATTATATTTTATTTTATAGGTTCAAAATCGGATGCACCGTGCTTGCAAAGGGGGCAGATAAAATCATCGGGAAGAGTATCTCCCTCGTGGATATATCCGCAAACGGTGCAAACGAATCCGCGCTTGCCCTCGGTTTGGGGCTTGGGCTTTACGTTTTCGTGATAGTAGGAGTAGGTCATAGTTTCTCTATCGGAAAGAACTCTTGCCTCTGTCACAGAGCAGATAAACATTCCGTGAGTTTCAAGGTCAACATACTGCTCTACCTTAAGCGACATAAACGAGTTGATATATCTCGGAAGGAAAACCAGCCCGTTATCCGAGCGATTTGGTGTGCAATCCGCAAATTTATCTGCATTTCTGCCACTTTTGAATCCAAATGCTTCAAAAACCTTGAAGGGTGCATCGACCGTAAGGCAATTGACATTCATAATCCCTGTTTGCTTTATTATATGATGCGAATAGTTTTCTTTATTTATAGTAACAGCGATTCTGTTCGGAATATTTGTTACCTGAGTTACTGTATTAACTATAAGTCCGTTATCACGCTCACCGTCATTTGAGGTAACAACGTAAAGTCCGTATCCTATTTTGAAGAGTGCTGTAAGGTCATTTTTGTTTGCCGTTTCGCTTCCCGACTCTATATACTCTCTGCAAAGCTCGCTTGCAAGGGAATCAAGCTGGGAGCTACTATCTTCGTTGAGTGCCGAAAGAATTCGCACGCCCCCCTCGGTAAAGGTCAGATTCTTGCATCCGGAGAGCTTTTCACGCATAATCTTTGCGGCGAGAGGTGCCCAGCTTCCGTTTTCGATAAGAGCTACCGTGCGGTTTGAATAAGAGCGCTCGGTGAGGTGGTCTATAAACTCGCGCATAAAGGGGAAGATATCTGCGTTATAGGTCGTGGTTGCGAGAACAAGCTTTGAATATTTGAACGCATCTGCAACAGCCGCCGCCATATCGCACCTTGCAAGGTCGTGTATCACAACCTTCGGGCATCCGTTGGCAAGAAGTTTATCCGAAAGCTTGAGGACAGCTCTTTTGGTATTACCGTATACAGATGTATAGGCTATTACTATTCCCTCCTCCTCGGGCTGATAGGATGCCCAAGTGCTGTAAAGAGAGATATAATAGGAGAGGTTTTCTTTTAACACGGGTCCATGCAAGGGGCATATAGTTTGAATATCAAGTGCCTCTGCCTTTTTAAGAAGTGCTCTTACTTGGGCTCCGTATTTACCTACAATTCCGATGTAATAACGGCGTGCTTCGTCTACCCACGGTTCATCAACATCAAGCGCGCCAAACTTTCCGAATCCATCTGCCGAGAATAGAACCTTATCCTTTTTATCATAAGTAACTATAACCTCCGGCCAGTGAACCATGGGAGCTGTGACAAATACAAGCTCATGATCACCGAGCGAAAGAACATCGCCCTCACCGACTACCACAGCTCGCTCTGAATAATCCGTGCCGAAGAAGTTTTTCATCATCGAAAAAGCCTTTGCTGAGGAAACAATTTTTGCATCGGGATAGCTTTTTACAAAGCTCACAATATTAGCCGAGTGGTCGGGCTCCATGTGCTGAACTATAAGATAATCCGGCTTTCTGTTTCCAATAACCTTTTTTATATTATCGAGCCATTCGTGAGTAAATGCGGCATCAACGCTATCCATAATTGCAATTTTTTTATCTATGATTGCGTAGGAATTATATGCCATTCCCGAAGGAACGGAATACTGACCTTCAAACAAATCTATTTTGTGGTCGTTGACTCCTAAATACTTTATATCGTTTGTGATATTCATTTTTATTTTCTCCGTTCTGATGTATGAGCTTGTTGAAAGCATTTCTATAATAATTATATCCCAATTGAAAATATTTTCAATATCTTACAGGAAAATTATTCTATTATTTTTCCGTCTGTGCTTATGGTAACTACCTGCCAGGGTATAAATTTTCCGCTATTCTGAATAGCTCGCTTGGCGGCTATCTCTATACCCGAGCAGCAAGGCACCTCCATCCTTACTATTTTCACGCTCTTTATATTATTTAATTTTATTATTTCGGTGAGCTTCTCAGCATAATCAACAGCATCGAGCTTCGGGCATCCGACTACGGTTATATGATTCTTTATAAAATCGTTGTGGAAATTACCGTATGCATAAGCTGTGCAATCTGCCGCTATAAGAAGGTTCGCGCCTTCAAAATACGGCGCACGGGTAGGCACTAACTTAATCTGACAGGGCCATTGCATAAGTCTTGACGGTATGGTCTGTGCCACCGTGCCGACAGAATCATCATCCCGCCTTATCGACTTTGCATTTGTACCCGGGCAACCGCAAGGGAGTGGCTTTTTTGAAATATCTTTACCATCATCCCGCTTTATCGAATGAGCATTCGTTCCGGGACAAGTTCCGGCGTGTGACTTTTTCTCGGTATTTTCCGCTTTTGCACGCGCAACCGCTGCCTCATCATAGGAGAGAGCGTCACGCTCCTCAAACGTTATTGCTCCCGTAGGGCAGGCAGGAAGGCAATCTCCGAGTCCGTCGCAATAATCCTCGCGCGCAAGATAAGCTCTACCGTCCTTCATTTTTATTGCCCCCTCGTGGCAAGCACTAACGCATGCACCGCATCCGTTGCACAAATCTTGATTTATCTTAATTATTTTTCTTTTCATTGATTTATTCCTCCGTTAAAAGCATTTGCCGCATTTGCAATCCTCTGTAGTGCCACATCTGAAGCAAAGTTCATTTTGACACTTATTGCAATTTTCAAACTCTACAAGATTTTTCACCGTGGTTTCGGCTATATTGGAAAGTGCTTCCTCGGTCAGAAAAGCCTGGTGCGAGGTAACAATTACATTGGGCATTGAAATAAGTCTTGCAAGAGTGTCATCATTTATGATGTGGCCCGAAAAATCCTCGAAGAAGAATTCGGATTCCTCCTCGTAAACGTCAAGGCATGCAGCACCTACCTTTCTTGATTTTATTCCGAGGAGAAGTGCCTCGGCATCTACGAGGGCACCGCGAGAGGTATTGAGTATTACAACACCCTTTTTGCATTTCTCTATCGATTCGGTATTAATTATATGGTATGTTTCTTCATTAAGCGGACAATGCAGTGATATTATATCGCTTTTTTCAAAAAGCTCATTCGGCTCTACGTATTTAACGGCACCGCTTGAGACAAGGTCTTCCTGCGGAAATTTATCGTATGCAAGAACCTTCATTCCAAAGCCTTTGCAGATATTAATAAAGGCTCTACCTATTCTTCCTGTTCCGAAAACACCGACCGTCTTTCCGTGAAGGTCAAATCCCGTCATTCCGGAAAGGCTGAAATTAAAATCTCTCGTTCTTATATACGCTTTGTGTATTCTGCGTATTGAGGTTAGAAGCATAGCCATCGTATGCTCGGCAACTGCGTATGGAGAATATGCCGGCACGCGGAATACGTGAACTCTTCCGTATGCGTGCTTCATATCAACATTGTTAAAGCCCGCACAACGAAGAGCAACAAGCTTGACACCAAGCTCGCACAGTCTGTCAATGACCGCCGCATTTACGGTATCGTTAACGAATACGCAAACTCCGTCAAAGCCATGGGCGAGGTCAACCGTGTCCTCGTTTAGGCTAG
>CAYRJG010000050.1:0-14364 GCA_964424525.1 uncultured Ruminococcus sp. | reverse complement strand
TTTTCAGTATCTTATCGATTCCTTTATCAAATAAATATGTGGTATACGAACCTTCCGGTCTATCGTTCTTTCTTCCCTGAAGAAGCTCGTAAAGCCCTTCAAGTGTAAATTGTGAAAGTTCCTCACTTTGATATACAGGATTTGTAAAGCAAGAATCCGTTCCTGTATGACATGCCGGTCCATCCTTCTCGACAACAACTACGAGTGCATCTTTATCGCAATCCGCTGTTATCGATACTATGTGCTGATAATTGCCACTTGTTTCACCCTTGAGCCAAAGCTCACCTCTGGAGCGACTCCAAAAACAAGTTAAACCACCTTCAATAGATTTTTTAAGACTCTCCTCATTCATATACGCAACAGTGAGAACGTCCTTGGTTATGGAATCCACTACAACGGCAGGAATAAGTCCTTTTTCATCAAATTTCAATTCATTAATATTAATCATTTAATTTATCTCCGTATAAGCTTTATATTCTTACTGTAATACCATTTTTTTGCAGTTCTTTTTTCAAATCCTTTATCTCTATCTCGCCAAAGTGAAATACTGACGCGGCAAGTCCTGCATCTATATCGGGTATTGCGCGAAACAAATCGGTAAAATCCTGCATTGATCCGGCACCACCGGACGCAATAACAGGCACTTGAACGGTATCACAAACTCTTTTTAAAAGCTCGATGTCAAATCCACCTTTAACACCATCGGTATCTATTGAATTTACAACAACCTCTCCGGCACCAAGGTCAACGCATTTTTTTATCCACGAAATGCCTTCCATGCCCGTATCCTCGCGACCGCCTTTTGCAAAAACGCGAAATTCACCGTTAACGCGTTTAATGTCGGCTGATATAACAACGCACTGATTACCGTATCTTTCGGCTGCTTCTTTTATGAGCATTGGATTTTTTATCGCGCCGGAATTGACACTAACCTTATCAGCACCGCATTTAAGCACTCGATCAAAATCCGAAAGAGTATTTATTCCACCACCAACAGTCAATGGAATAAAAATAGTTCGAGCTACCTCTGTCAAAATATCGGTAAATAAAGCTCGCCCCTCGGCTGAAGCTGTTATATCATAAAATACCAACTCATCAGCACCGGAATCAGAGTAATACTTTGCAAGTTTGATAGGAGAAGATACATCTGCAAGTCCTAAAAAATTTACGCCCTTTACAACTCTGCCGTCCTTGACATCAAGACAAGGAATTATTCTTTTTGTTATCATTTTGCAACCTCGATAGCTTCTTCCAAGTTGATAGCACCAATATAATACGCTCTACCAATTATAGCACCATAGAGATTCATTTCACGAAGCTTTCTTATATCCTCTATATCAGAAACTCCGCCGGATGCAATAATATTAACAGAATACTTTTCCATAAGCTCATGATACATGCGAAGATTAGTTCCGCGCATAGCACCATCTTTGGAAATATCGGTACAAATTATAGTTTTTACACCTAAGGATTGCATTTTTGAGAAAAATTCATCCAAAGTATATTGAGAGGTTTCGAGCCATCCTTTGATAGCTATGTAACCGTCTTTAACATCTGCTCCGACTGCAATTTTTTCACCATAATCGGAAATTGCCGATCTAAGGAATTTTTCATCACAGACCGCAGCAGTACCAAGAATTACACGAGAAACTCCACATAAAAAATATTTATCAAGGATTTCTTTATTACGAATTCCTCCACCAATCTCCACGAAGAGTCCAACATCAGAAACAATACTGCTAACAACATCAAGATTAGGAGCATTTCCATCTCTGGCACCTTCAAGATCAACAAGATGAATGTATTCAGCACCTTTGTTTTTGAAATCGCGCGCAACAGAAACCGGATCGTCGGAATATACAGTCATCTGGCTGTAATCCCCTTTATAAAGCCGCACCGCCTTCTTTTCATACAGGTCTATTGCAGGAAAAATTTTCATCAAAAATTCTCCAATTCTATGCCTAAAATAAATATAAATTAATTACCATTCACAGAACGCTTTCAAAATGCGAAGCCCGACATCACCGCTTTTTTCCGGGTGAAACTGCATTCCGGCAACATTTTTATATGCTACCGCCGCGGTAATTTTCTCACCGTACTCGGTCGATGCAATTAAGCTCTCTTCGCAATCAACAGCGTAGTATGAATGAACAAAATATACATAATCCCCTTCACTTATATATTTAAAAAGAGGATGTTTTTTTTCGAATTTTAAAAAATTCCAGCCAATATGAGGAATTTTCAAATTTGCGGGCAGACGCCCTTCCATACCTACAACGCTTCCGGAAAGCAAGCCAAGTCCCTCATGCTCTCCATACTCATAACTTTTTTCAAAAAGCATTTGCATACCAAGGCAAATTCCAAAGAGCGGCTTCCCTTTTCGAGCTTCATCTTTTATAAGCTCATCAAGACCGCTTTCTCGAAGCTTCGCAATAGCGTCACAAAACGCGCCAACTCCCGGCAAAATAATTTTATCGGCAGAACGAATCACTTGAGGATCCGAGGTAACAATGCTTTCGGCACCAATTGCATTAAGAGATGAGCAAAGCGAAAACAAATTTCCAACACCGTAATCGATAACAGCTATCATTAGATAACTCCTTTAGTCGAAGGAATCTCGGATGCAAAAGCGGGGTCAATCGCCGTTGCTTGCGAAAGTGCTCTACCAAGCGCCTTAAATGTGCCTTCGATAATATGATGAGAGTTTGTTCCCGCGAGCTGTCTTATATGCAAGGTTATATTAGCCTCACGAACAAAAGCGCGCATAAATTCTTCACAAAGCTCGGTATCAAAATCGCCAACCTTATACGAAGGAATATCAAGAGAATATCCGAGGTAATCACGCCCCGAAATATCTACTGCAACGAGGATAAGTGCCTCATCCATCGGAATTGTCTTGTCCGCATATCGGTTAATGCCTTTTTTATCACCAAGCGCTTCATTGAACGCCTTTCCAAGGCAAATCGCAACATCCTCTACACTATGATGATAATCAACCTGCGTATCACCTTTGCAAGAAACCTCAAGGTCATAATGTGCATGACGCGCAAAAAGTGTGAGCATGTGATCAAGAAATCCACAGGATGTATCGATTTTAGACTTACCTGATCCGTCAAGCGAAAGCTTTAACTTAATATCAGTTTCGGCTGTTTTGCGATTAATTTGTGAAGATCTCATTATTTTATCTCCTTAAGAATGTTTTTAACTGCATTGACAAAGGATTTCATTTCTTCCATAGTCCCAATCGTTATGCGATTATATTCTTTGATTCTTTCCGCAGAAAAATGTCGTATAAGAATACCATTCTCTTTTAATTTGCTATATAATTCTGCCCCACTAATTTTTTCAGATTTTGCAAAAAGGAAATTCGCGCGCGAATCAGTGACAGAAAATCCGAGGTTGATAAGTTCACGTTTTGTCCACTCGCGGTTTTCGCAAATAATTTTACAGTTATTCATATAGTAGTCATTATCAAGTATAGCATGATAACCTGCAACCATAGTCATACGGTTAACGTTGTAAGGATTAGTTGAATACTTTATCGTATTAAGATCAGCAATCAACTCTTTATTTGCAATACCGAAGCCAAGACGGGCACCGGCAAGAGAACGCGATTTTGAAAAAGTTCCCGTTACAAGAAGATTTGAGTATTTCTTAATAAGAGGAATAACACTCTCTCCACCAAAATCAACGTATGCCTCATCAATTATAACGACATTATCCGGATTGGTTTTCACAATTTCCTCAACTTCAATAGAAGAAAGCACAAGTCCGGTCGGAGCATTGGGATTCGCAATAACGATATTTTTACCGATTCCGCAATACTCACGATAATCGATTTTAAAATCTGATTTCAAGGGAATCTTTGTATACGGAATGCCGTTAAGTTCTGCAAAAACAGAATAAAAGCCGTATGTAATATCCGGGAACACAATCGGATGGTCTTTATCGCAAAACGCCATGAAAGCGAAATTCAATATTTCATCCGAACCATTAGTCATTAATATTTCGTCTTTTTCTATGTCAAAAAGCTCAGCAGAAGCAGCAACAAGCGGCGTACACTCCGGATCTGAATACAATTGCAACCTCTTTGCTTCTTCAGCGACAGCAGAAATCACCTGCGGCGACGGAGAAAAAGGCGACTCGTTTGTATTCAGTTTAATATATTTCATATCTTTAGGTTGCTCTCCCGGAACGTATGCCTCAAGAGATGAATATTTCGTACTGAAAAATCTACTCATACTTTTTCCTCAAAACGTATTGTTGCACTTTTAGCGTGTGCCGAAAGACCTTCCTTCTCTGCAAAGTAGGAGATTTTATCGGCTACCTTCGAAAGAGCATCCTCGGTATAATATGTAAACTGCGTTTTCTTAACAAAATCGTCAACGCTCAACGGAGAAGAAAATCTAGCAGTTCCACTGGTTGGAAGCGTATGATTGGGACCCGCAAAATAGTCACCAAGTGCTTCGGGACAGTATTTACCCATAAAAATTGAGCCCGCATGTTTAATTTTATCCAAATAATCAAAAGGATTATCCATACAAAGTTCAAGATGTTCAGGGGCAATTTCGTTGGCTATATCAATAGCCAAGAGAAGATTATTCTCTGCTACAATTATCTTTCCGTTACGGTCGATTGAATGTCTTGCAATTTCAGCGCGCGGAAGCTGCGGAATCTGCTTTTCCAGTTCTTCACTGACACGGATCGCAAAATCGTAATCATCGGTAACGAGAACCGCGCTGGCCATTTTATCATGCTCTGCCTGTGAAAGCAAATCTGCCGCAACATAAGCGGGATTGCAAGTATTATCCGCAACAACAAGTATTTCCGAAGGACCTGCTATCATATCAATAGAAACCCTACCAAAAACCTGTTTTTTAGCCTCGGCAACAAAAGCATTTCCCGGACCAACTATTTTATCAACACGCGGTATAGTTTCTGTACCGTATGCAAGTGCAGCAATAGCCTGTGCTCCACCGACCTTAAAAATTCGGTCAACACCTGCAATTTTTGCCGCTGCCAATATAACGGGATTAACCTTTCCATCTTTCGAAGGTGGGGTTACCATTACAATTTCATTACATCCTGCAATCTTTGCCGGAATAGAATCCATAAGCACGGTAGAAGGATACGCTGCCGTTCCGCCAGGAACATAGAGTCCTACTTTTTCAATAGGAATAACCTTCTGCCCGATAACAATCCCCTCTTTTTCACTAATAACGAAGCTATTACGAACTTGACGCTTATGAAATTCTCTTATATTCTCTGCTGCCTCACGAATAATGAAAACGAACTGCGGATCTACCGAAGCAAACGCTTCTTCGATTTCATCCGAAGTTACCTCAAGACTCTCAAGCTTAACTTTGTCAAATTTTTCGGTATATGCGAGAAGCGCAGAATCTTTATTTTTGATAACATCAAAAATTATTGATGATACAATTTCTTCAACATTACCGTCAATATTTTCTCTAGCAAAAATTTCGCTGTTCGGAACTTCGCCGTACTTGAATATTTTAATCATCGTATTTTACCTGCAACTTAATACTTTGTACTATTTTTTCAATTTCTCTATTCTTAAATTTAAATGAAGACTTATTTGAAATAAGACGAGCACTTATGGGAACTATGGTGTCGATAACCACAAGATTGTTTTCCTTGAGAGTTGTACCTGTTTCAACAATATCGACTATAACATCCGAAAGTCCGAGAATCGGAGCTATTTCAATAGAACCATTCAACTTGATAATATCAATATCGCGGCAAATTGAATTATAGTGCGTCTTTGCAATATTTACAAATTTTGTTGCAACCTTAAGAGTTTTTTGATTGTCATCATAAAAATCTTTTTTTGCAGCAACCGCCATTCTGCATTTTCCCATATTAAGATCAAGTAGTTCATAAACATCAGGTAAATATTCAAGAAGAATATCCTTGCCTGCAACACCAATATCTGCCGCACCACGCTCAACATAAATAGAAACGTCTGAAGGCTTGACCCAAAAGTACCTTATGCCTTTTTCTTCATTTTCGAATATTAGTTTACGGTTGTTTTCCTTAATTGAGGGACATTCATATCCTGCCGCCTCAAACATAGCATAAACCTTTTCACCGAGTCTCCCCTTTGGAAGAGCAACATTTATCATATTATTTCTCCTCCTTATCCATATCATAGAGCTTTTTGAATCTGAGCTTATTGGGATTTTTTTTCTGCATAGACACACTAAAACCGTTCCTAATAAGCTCTTCTTTTTTTGAGAGCAAACACAAAGAATCAGTCTTATCGGAATACAGAAGAAGAACATCGACATCGTATTCACTTTTTTCGTTTTCAAGAGCGCTTAAAAGATCAACATAAATAGCAAATCCTATAGCAGAGCTTCTCCTTCCCATTCTCTTCATCAGAGGATCATAGCATCCACCGGATAGAACGCTCTCACAAATTCCATTAAGAAATCCTTTAAATACAACGCCATTATAATATGACATATTATTAATTACAGAAAAATCTATTCGAATACGATCACTAAATTCGGTTTTTGAAAGTTGCGAGCAAAGCGCTTTAAACTCATCAAACGCAAGACGTTCATCATTAGTCTTGCAAATTTTATCAAGCTTGGAAATTACAGAATCAATATCACCATATAATTCAGAAAAACCAACAATCTGCTCTGCTTTTTCAGGAGAAATGTTATATTTTTCACAGAGAGCAAAGAGTTCATGCGAATTTTTCTCCGATACTAATTTTGCAGCTTCCTTACGAAAAAGCTTATTATCGCTTGCCGAATCCAAAGTAGCAAGAAAGACACCTATATGAGAAATATCAAGAATGAAATCTTCGGATAAGGCATTAAGGCTTTTAGCTGCAAGATAAACGACCTCGAACATATCAAGTACATCTATATCACCGATACATTCAATGCCCGTTTGCATAATTTCTTTAAACTGATGAGTTCCATTAGAAACACGGTAAACATTCTCGTTATAATATACTTTTTGCTTACACCCTTCTTCATCAACCGTATTTTTGATTATAGAAAGGGTTACGTCAGGCTTTAATGCCAAAAGTTTTCCATTTGTATCGTTAAAGGTAATAACATTATCACTTATAAGAAAATCTTTATTTCTTACATATAAGTCATACTCTTCAAACTTGCTCATTTTAAACGGAAGATAACCGTACTGTCTATAAAGCGCACGCAAAGAAAAGATAGCACGTTCTTCACTTTTTAATAGTTTTTCATTAAACATAACTTTCGCCCCCTTTCAAAATATCAAATCTTATATTTCCGCGATTACCTCAACCTCAACGAGAGCACCTTTTGGCAGATCTTTTACTGCAACACAGCTACGTGCAGGTTTCTCGGTGAAATATTTAGCATAAACTTCGTTAAACGCGGAAAAATCAGATATATTGGCAAGAAAGCAAGTTGTTTTTATTGCCTTCTCATAAGACGAGCCTGCGGCTTCGAGAACTGCACCGAGGTTTTTCATTACTTGCTCGGTTTGTTCTGTAATACCTACAGCTTCTATATTGCCCGTTTCAGGAACAATCGGAATCTGCCCTGATGTATATACAAGATTTCCCAAAATAACAGCCTGCGAATAAGGACCGATGGCCGCAGGTGCTTTATCAGTAGATATTTTTTTCATCTTACATTCCTCAAAATAATATTACAAAAGTTTGAAACCGGAATCCTGCAAAGCCTTTTTGATTTGCTCTATATGCTCAAAATTCTTTGTTTCAAGTATAATTCTTAAATAGCATCCGTTGACATCAGAACCTTCATTTGCGCGCTCGTGGTGAACAGAAGTCACATTTCCGCCAAGATCGGCAATAATTGAAGCTACATCCTTAAGCTGACCGGGCTTGTCCACAAGCTCTATCATAAGCTGGCAGCTTCTGCCGGACATAAGAAGTCCTCTTTTTATAACTCTCGAAAGTATTGTAACGTCTATATTACCACCGGAAAGAAGAGCAACAGTCTTTTTCCCTGCAAGGTCAAGCTTACCAAACATAGCTGCCGCAACAGCAACTGCACCTGCTCCCTCGGTTACAAGCTTCTGCCTCTCCATAAGTGCAAGGATGGCAGCAGAAATTTCATCATCACTTACAGTAACAATTTCATCAACGTATTTAGAGCAAATCTCATATGTAAGTGTGCCGGGCTTCTTTACTGCTATACCGTCGGCTATGGTAGAAACGCGATCAAGCTCCTCAATTTCATGATCTCTCACAGAATTAAGCATAGAAGGAGCTCCACTTGCCTGAACGCCGTAAACCTTAACGTTAGGATTAAGGGTTTTTATTGTATAAGCAATTCCGGAAATAAGTCCGCCGCCACCAATCGGAACAATAACCGCATCAACATCAGGCAATTGCTCGATTATTTCAAGCGCAATAGTTCCCTGACCCGCTATAACGTCCTCATCGTTAAACGGATGAATGAATGTATACCCCTTCTCATCGCGCAGAGAAAGGGCTTTGTTGTATGCATCGTCATAAACGCCTTTTACAAGGCAAACTTCTGCACCATAGCTTTTAGTTGCCTCTATCTTTGAGATAGGTGCCCCGTCAGGAAGACAGATAACCGACTTAATGCCGCTTTTCTGTGCTGCAAGAGCAACTCCTTGAGCATGATTTCCCGCCGAGCAAGCAACAACACCTTTTTTCTTTTCAGCGTCAGAAAGCTTAGACATTTTATAATACGAGCCTCTGATTTTAAAAGATCCTGTTGTCTGAAGATTCTCAGTTTTCAAATAAAGCTGCACATCGGGATTGATTTTAGGTGCATATATAATATCGGTTTTGCGAACTACATCTTTTAAAACATAGCTTGCACGGTAAACATTATCAAGTGTAATCATTATTCCTCTTTCATAGGCAAATGCCTTACATAAGACTCGCGATAAACTGCTCTGCACATCTTGCAGAACGGTTTCCACGGCGAAGCGCAAAAGCCTCAGCTTTTATATCAAGTTCATCAGGGTTTAGTGCTATATTATTACGCGCTGCGAGTTCGTGAACAATTTCCAAATAAAGCATCTTATTGGGCTTTTGAAAAAGCACCACAAGACCAAAGCGTTCCGAAAGCGAGAGCGTTTCTTGCAAGGTATCATTTCTGTGAACGTCATCACCATCTCGGTCATTAAATGTTTCCTTGATTATATGACGTCTGTTAGATGTAGCATATATTACTGCATTATCCGCCTTTGCGGAAGCAGATCCTTCAAGTGCCGCCTTAAGCATACTAAAATTGTCATCGCTTCTGTTAAATGCAAGATCATCAATAAATATGATGAATTTCAAAGGATTCTCGCTTATCATTCCCATAACATAAGGCAGAAGGCTAAGCTGATCCTTACGTAGCTCTATCAAACGAATACCTTTATCAAAAAAGCTATTCGCGACAGCTTTTACGGTTGATGACTTACCCGTTCCTGCATCTCCGCATAGAAGCGTATTTGCGGCAGGTCTGCCTTCAATAAACGCTATTGTATTGTCTACAACTCTTCCACGTTCCTCTTCATAGCCGACAAATTTGCTCATATCGGTTTTATCTGCACTGATAATGGGAACGATAGTTTTATCATCAGAAAGTCTAAACATACCGAAGGAAGAAAAGATACCATATCCATAACGGTGAACATTTTTAATGCGTGATTCGTATCTTTTAACAAAATCCCACTTTTCGGAATCAAATGGCGAAACATATTCAACCCCAAGATCTACCGAAAAATCAGAAGGCGTAAGAGCTGCAAATTCAGAAAAAATCTTAAGTTCACGTTCAAGCGCTTCAGCCATTACCGTACTAATGGGCATATCGTGAGCTCTGGATTTTATATAAACATTTTCGTCCTCGGAAACAAGGCGAAAAGTTAAGGCAGTAAGCGACTCACGAGAATTATAAATTTCTGAAACAAACGCCGCATAAGCCTTAATTTTTTTGCTTTGAGATGAACCTTCCTCCGCATATTCGGAAAAATGAACGAACAGTGGATTAGAAAGAACCTTTTGGAAAAGGCTGCACATACAAAGCTTTAAATAGATATTTTTAATTTTGAAACCGTACATATTAAATACGCTCTATAATTTTATCTGTCATTTGTGTGGTTGTCAATGCGTTCGTTGTATGAGCAAGATCGGCAGTACGCCAGCCTGCTTCAAGTACATCGTCAACTGCTTTTACGATTGCATCGCTTTCTTTTGAAAGACCAAACGAATAAAGAAGCATCATAGCCGCCGAAAGAATAGTAGCTATAGGATTAGCCTTGTTCTGCCCCGCAATATCAGGCGCAGAACCGTGAATAGGCTCGTAAAGTCCTTTAGTTGTTTCATTAAGCGATGCCGAAGGAAGCATACCGATAGAACCTGTAATCTGTGATGCTTCATCCGAAAGAATGTCGCCAAACATATTTGATGTTACAATAACATCAAACTGTGCAGGATTTCTTACAAGCTGCATAGCCGCATTATCGACAAGCATATCAGAACACTCTACATCCGGATACTCTACCGCGATTTCGTGAACAATTTTTCTCCAAAGTCTAGAGGTTTCAAGAACATTTGCTTTATCAATGCTCGTGAGCTTTTTTCTGCGCTTGCGCGCGGTTTCGAATGCAACACGTGCAATTCTTTCTATTTCCATACGGCTATAGCTTTCGGTATCATAAGCTTCCTCTCCATACTTACCTTCTCTCATACCACGCTCACCAAAATATATACCGCCTGTAAGCTCACGCACGATCATAATATCAAATCCACCGGCAACAATATCCTCACGCAACGGACATTCAGCACGAAGCGCAGGATAAAGCTTAGCAGGACGAAGATTTGTAAAAAGATTCATCGCAGAACGAATACCGAGCAAAGCTTTTTCAGGGCGAAGATTTCCAGGAAGTGTATCCCACTTGGGACCGCCTACCGCACCAAGAAGAACGCTATCTGCCCTAAGACAACCTGCAACGGTTTCTTCGGGAAGCGGAATTCCGTGCTTATCAATAGCTATACCACCTATATCATAAGGTGTGAAACAAAAATTATGGTTGTATTTTTTTCCTACGGCTTCAAGAACGCGAACCGCGCTATCAACGATTTCGGGACCTATGCCGTCGCCTTTGAGGAGTGCTATATTAAAGTTCATTTTGCACCTCTTATTTTATATCACCGCGGCGGATAGACTCGACAAGTCCGCCGTTGGTTATTATTTTCTGAATAAATTCCGGGAAAGGTTTTGTATTGAAGCTCTCACCGGTAGTTCTGTTGTAAATAATACCGTTATTGAGATCTGCCTCAACCTTATCACCGTCTTTGATGTTTTCCGACGCTTCGGGACATTCAAGTATTGCAAGACCTATATTAATCGAGTTACGGTAAAAGATTCTTGCAAAGCTTTTTGCAATTACAAGAGAAATTCCGCTTTCTTTAATAGCAATAGGTGCATGCTCTCTTGAGGAACCGCATCCAAAGTTAGAGCCGGCTATCATAATATCACCGGGATTCACCTTGTTTTTGAACTCTTTATCAATATCTTCCATACAGTGAGATGCGAGTTCTTTTTTATCTATTGTATTCAAATATCTTGCGGGGATAATAACGTCGGTGTCAACATTATCACCGTATTTTATAGCTTTTCCAGTAAATTTCATTATTTCTCCCCCTTAATTACTGCTTTGTTATTTCGCAGGGATCTGCAATTTTTCCTGCTATTGCACTTGCTGCCGCGACCGCCGGGCTTGCAAGATAAACCTCGGATGCAACGTCACCCATTCGACCGACGAAATTACGGTTGGTTGTTGCTACCGCGCGCTCGCCTGCTGCAAGAATTCCCATATATCCGCCGAGGCAAGGTCCGCAGGTAGGAGTCGATACAACGCATCCTGCTTCTATGAAAATTTTAAGAAGACCGTTTTCCATAGCCTTAAGATATATATCCTGTGTTGCGGGAATGATTATCGCGCGAACGTTTTTAGCAACCTTTCTTCCCTTTATTATCTCTGCCGCTTCGGCAAGATCCTTGTAATGACCGTTAGTACACGAGCCAATTACAACCTGATCAATCTTAACATCGCCGACATTATCTATTGTGCGAGTATTTTCGGGAAGATGTGGGAATGCAACAGTTGATTTTATGGTAGAAAGATCAATCTCATAAACCTCATCATACTCTGCATCTTCGTCTGCTTTGAATATCATCATTTCACGGTCCGAGCGCTCCTTAACATAGCTAACAGTCTGCACATCGACCTCAAAAATTCCATTTTTAGCACCTGCTTCGATTGCCATATTAGCAATTGTGAGGCGGTCAAATACGGTGAGGGAGGCAACTCCCTCGCCCGTAAATTCCATAGACTTATAAAGAGCACCGTCTACTCCGATCATTCCGATAATATGAAGAATAACATCTTTACCCGAAACGTATTTGGAAAGCTTGCCCTTTAAAACAAATTTAATAGCGGAAGGAACCTTGAACCATGCCTTTCCCGTAGCCATACCACACGCCATATCGGTAGAACCAACTCCGGTAGAAAATGCACCAAGAGCACCATATGTACATGTATGAGAATCCGCACCAATAACTACGTCACCGGGAATAACAAGGCCTTTTTCGGGTAGAAGAGCATGCTCAATTCCCATTCTACCTACATCGTAAAAATTAACGATCTCTTCCCTCTCGCAAAAATCACGGCACATCTTACACTGAACAGCGGCCTTAATATCTTTGTTAGGAGCAAAGTGATCCATAACCATTGTAACCTTCTCACGGTCATAAACTCCTTTTACCCCTATGCGCTCATACTCGCGAATTGCAACGGGAGAGGTAATATCATTGCCGAGAACTCTATCCACGTTAACGAGAACGAGCTGCCCTGCCTCGACCTTATCAAGTCCCGCGTGATGAGCGAGTATTTTTTGTGTCATAGTCATTGACATATTCAAATTCCTTTCCGTATCTCTTATCTGTTGATTATTGCGCCCTTATCAGCCGAGCTGACCATAGATGCATAACGCTTGAGATAGCCTGTAATATTATCTTTTTTCTTAATTGGCATTTCAGCCTTACGCTTTTCGATCTCCGCATCGGAAACCTTAAGCTCTATTTTATATTCCGGAATATTGATAGAAATAATATCTCCGTCCTTAACGTAAGCAATCATACCACCGCTTACCGCTTCGGGTGAAACATGTCCTATCGAAGCTCCGCGAGTCGCTCCGGAGAATCGACCGTCAGTTATCAACGCAACGTCTTTATCAAGCCCCATGCCTGCAATTGCAGATGTGGGAGAAAGCATCTCTCTCATTCCAGGACCACCGGCAGGACCTTCATAGCGAATTACTACTACATCGCCCTTAACAATCTTGCCTGCATAAATTGCCGCGATAGCTTCCTCTTCACTTTCATAAACCTTTGCAGGACCTTCATGAACAAGCATTTCGGGAGCAACGGCACTGCGTTTTACAACGCATCCATCAGGTGCAAGATTGCCCTTAAGGACTGCTATTCCACCGGTTTTACTGTAAGGATTATCCACCGTTCTAATAACCGAGTCATCGAAATTTTTCGCATTTGCGATATTTTCCTTCATCGTTTTACCGGTGCAAGTCATAACCGATGTATCAATAAGATCAAGCTTTTCAAGCTCTTTTAAAACAGCATAAACACCGCCTGCCTCATTAAGGTCTTCCATATATGTAGGTCCTGCCGGTGCAAGATGGCAGAGATTAGGAGTTCTTTCACTTATAACATTAACATTGTCAAGATCAAATTCAACTCCGCACTCATTTGCTATTGCAGGAAGGTGAAGCATACTGTTCGTTGAGCAACCGAGTGCCATATCAGCAGTAATTGCATTTTTGATTGCAGCCTCGGTCATTATATCTCTGGGACGGATATTCTTTTTAACGAGTTCCATTACCTGCATTCCTGCATGTTTTGCAAGTTCAATGCGAGAAGAATACACTGCTGGTATGGTACCGTTGCCCGAAAGGCCCATACCGAGAACTTCGGTAAGACAGTTCATGGAATTAGCAGTATACATACCGGAACAAGATCCGCAAGTCGGGCAAACCTTCTTTTCAAATTCACAAAGCTCACACTCGTCAAGCTTTCCTGCACTGTAAGCGCCAACCGCCTCAAACATACTCGAAAGACTTCTCTTTTTGCCGCCGACTCTTCCGGCAAGCATAGGACCACCGCTTACAAACACAGTGGGGATGTTAAGTCTTGCCGCAGCCATAAGAAGACCGGGAACGTTTTTATCACAGTTAGGAACCATAACAAGACCGTCAAATCCGTGAGCCATAACCATAGCATCTGTAGAATCGGCGATAAGATCTCTCGTTACAAGAGAATATTTCATACCAAC
>CAYRJG010000049.1:0-14386 GCA_964424525.1 uncultured Ruminococcus sp. | reverse complement strand
ACTTAAGGCTCACGGAATACGCGCTGAGCTTGATGACAGAAACGAAAAGCTTGGATATAGAATCCGTGAAGCACAGCTTGCAAAGGTTCCTTATATGATCGTTGTCGGTGAGGATGAGAAAAATTCAAGAAGCGTTACCGCACGTGCACGCAAAGAAGGCGAAGGCGGAAAATTCGCGCTCGATGACTTTATTGCAAAGGTAGCAAACGAAATTGAAACAAAAAAACGTTGGCTTGAAAATTAAGGAGAACTTGATGAATTATACTATAAAAAATGAAGTATACGAACTTACCGTAGCATCGCTCGGAGCAGAGATGATATCTCTGAAATCAAACAACCGTGAACTTGTTTGGAATTCCGAAAACAATGAATGGTGGTCGAGCCACGCACCTTTACTCTTCCCTGCGTGCGGCCGAATAAAAGACAACCGCTATATTTACTGTGGCAAAACCTACACGATGAACACGCACGGTTTTATTAAATCAAAAGAATTCACTTTAGCAAATAAGACCGACTCAAGTATCACTCTTACATTTAAATCCAATGATGAAACACGTGAGAACTATCCGTTTGATTTCATTTTTTCTGCAAAGTACGAGCTTATAGGCAAAAAGGTAATTTTCAGTGTTACTATCGAAAATACCGATGACAAAATAATGCCCTATATGTTTGGTTGGCATCCGGGATTCAATCTCCCTACGGACGAAGCGCTTGACATTGAAGACTACCGTCTTGATTTCGGGAACATCGAAAAGCTTTCCTGGATTAAACTCTGTAATGTTGTTTTTGCAAGCAAACACAGTGTTGATTACCCAATCGAAAACGGTGCCTATGCGTTAAACGAAAAAGAAATTTATGATAATGACACTATGATATTCAAGGGTCATAATAACCAAACCTCGCTTTACGCTGAAGGTCACCCCTTCTGTCTTGATATGAAATGGAGCGATAATCTCCCAATCCTTTGCATTTGGAAGGAGCCGGAGAACGCAGCAAAATTTGTTTGTCTTGAACCTTGGAGTGGCGTTCCCAACGACGGTGATACCGAAGAAAATTTCGAAACAAGAGATATGGCTCATCTTGACCCCGGCAAAAAAGAAGAATATTCTTGTTGCTTGGAATTTACGCTTTAATCCAAAGCAGAAACAAAAAATCACGGCACAAAAAAACTGTGCCGTGATTTTTTATTCATTCATAAATCTGTCAATAAGTTCAACAGACTGTGCTTTCATATCCTTTTCGGTATCAAGCCAAATTATATTTTTTTCCTTTTTAAACCAAGTCATTTGCCGTTTTGCAAAATGACAAATCTCGCGGTAAAGCTCATCTCGATATTCATCAAATCCGGAATACTGCCCAGAAATATACCGATATGTATATCGATATTCAAGTCCAAGCCGTTCAAGAAATCCAGGAGTAGCTCCGAGAGTCAGAGTTCGCTCGACCTCTTCGATCATACCCTCTTTAATTCGCGCATCAAGGCGCTCCGCAATACGCTTGTAAAGGGTATCACGTTCCCACGTTATAGCAAGCTGTAAAACATCATATTTAGGATTACACTCGTTCTCTGCCGAGTATCCCGCATAAAGTTTTTCAAGCATTCTGATCATTCTACGATCACTGACCTCACTTGAAATTTCGGTAACGCCTTGCTCCTTCAAAAGGAAACGGAGCTCCTCTCCGCTTTTAGAATTCAGCTCTCGCCTAAGCTCCTCATTCGGTGGAACATCGACAAGATTATATCCTTCAACAACGCTTCTTGTATACAGCCCGGTTCCTCCCACTAAAAAAGGAAGCATTCCACGGCTATGAATATCATCTATTGCCTCATAAGCGAGTTTTTGAAAATCTGCCATTGAAAAAGGTTCCCCAAGCTCAAGTATATCTATAAGATGATGGCGAACCATTTTCATCTCTTCGGGTGTAACCTTACCCGTTCCGAGATCGAGATATTTATATACCTGCCTTGAGTCGGCAGATACTATTTCCGATCCATAATGAAAAGCAAGCTCAATTCCAAGTGAGCTTTTTCCCGACGCGGTAGTTCCAACTATTGAAATTAACTTATTCTTATTCATTGTTCTGCCTTTCGACGGTATTATTGGAATTTAAGGAATCAATCTCCTCTTTGGGAAAGGCGATCTTTAACGACTTTATAATAAAGAATATACAAAGCGGTACATTTATAAGTTCTGCCAAAGGAAATGCCCACCAAATGTATTTTACCTCACCAATAAGTGAAAGAAGAAATGCCGCGGGCACGAGAACCACAAGCTGCCTGCAAAGACTTACGATAAGACTGTAAATGCTTCTTCCCAAAGCTTGGCAAACAGCAAGTATAATAACCGAAAATCCTCCGGTCAAGAAACCTATACTGATTATCCTCAATGCAAACTTTCCGATTTCGAGCATTTCGGCACTCGCATTAAAAAATCCGAGTAAAACAGATGGGAAGAATTGAAATACCAGTGTTGAGACAGCCATATATATTAACGCCGACCACAGTGCAATTTTCATAACCGAAAAAACTCGATCTCGATTTTTTGCTCCATAATTATATGCTATAATCGGAATCATACCGTTATTCAAACCGAAAAGCGGCATAAACACAAAGCTTTGAAGTTTGAAATATATTCCAAAAACATTCATAGCAGCAATACCGAAACCGCCAAGTACGATATTCATACAAAAAGTCATTACCGAGCCAATTGCTTGCATAACAACGGAAGGAATTCCTATGAATAATATTTCTTTGAGCAGTCTTGCATTCGGAATGAAATTTTTAATTTTGATTTTTATTTCCGTATTGAATTTTAAATTAAAAATGATACCGAGAACTGCTGAAACGCACTGCCCCACAACTGTAGCCAATGCAGCACCCATAACGCCAAGACCGGGAGCACCTAAATAACCGAAAATAAGAATAGGGTCAAGTATAATGTTTGTTATTGCACCGGAAAGCTGAACAATCATACTGAGCATACTTTTTCCCGTTGCCTGAAGCAATCTTTCGGATAATACTTGCACAAAAACCGCGCATGACCCGATACTTACAACCGAAACATAATCGACCGAATAAGCGTGTAAAAGAACGTTCCCATCATCCATTATCGACACAAATGAATCCACGAAAAACAAGCCGAAAATTAAAAACAAAAGATATCCGGCAAACATCAACAAAAATCCCTGCCCTGCTATCCTGTTAGCCTTTTCAAAATTCTTTTGACCGAGAGATTTTGAAAGAAGCGCATTGGTTCCGACAGACAATCCAATAGAAACAGCAAGCAAAAGATTCTGGATAGGAAATGCAACTGTAAGAGCACCCGTTCCCGCAACATTATCAAATTGGGCTACAAAGATAGAATCAACCACGTTATAAAGTGCTTGAACTATCATTGAAATTATAATTGGTATCGATGTGGTAAAGAGCAATCGCGGTACCGCCATCGTTCCCATTTTATTTTCTTTAATTATTTCCGACATATTTAAATTCCTGTTTTTTATTTCTAATAATATTAAAATTATTCTAAAGACCCATTTACAAAGCAAAAATGCGATCAAAACCGCATTTTTGATTATATTATCTTATGAATTTTGAAGGAATCCATAAAATCAAATGGATGATAAAAGCAATTGCAAAGCAAACAAGAGAAAGGACGAGCGATAAAAGCAACGCGCTTGCCAGATAGCTTCCTGCCATATTCATAAAATCAACATAATATGGATACGCCTCTTCAAAAACATACGCCATAGTGAAATTTAATATAACAACAAAAAGCGCCAAAAGAGGTAAAGCTTTCAAAGATCCTTTTATATCAAGGGAACTGAGATTCATATGTAATGCTATACAAAGAGCGATTATCATAAATCCCCACCAAGCAATACCTATTTCAATCGATGAAAAAATACTGCCGACAATTCCCCAAACAGAAGAAAAAGCAACCGAGAGAATTTCCGCCCAATCATTTTGAGATTGAATCGATGCAAACTCGTCAATATAAACTCCGATATTCAAAAAAGTTTGCGGCATCATAATTTTTACAAAAAGAAAAATTATAAGCGTTCCTACAACTATAGGTGCCGTACCGATAAAAAAGTTTCCGATTACATGGTAAAGATTCTTTTTATTATATGAATGCTTTACATATCCAAGAGTTCCGCTTTCGCGATCGATATGAAAAAGCTTTATCTCGTCAATCTTATGTGCAAAAATAACGCACATTATTGCGTGGCTTAATTCGTGAATAGGTGTGCCAATAAGTCCTGTCGCATAGCAAACCGCTTTCCCCCTGCCAACGAATTTATAAAACAACTTATTTACCAAAGAAATTATGTATCCAAAAAGAAACACGACCCCAACAAAATAAACGAGCTGCATCAAAATATTGAACCATACGGTTGTAGCCATAAAAATCTTCCTCTTAAAATAATACTATTATTTTAACAAAAAACGAGTATATTGTCAATAGTATCCCCTAATTCGATTTAATAATTCAAATGTAAAAGATTACGCATTATCGTTTGCCTTTTTCGCCATGCAAACGCACGACGCGAAAACTCCTCATCACTCATATTTTCAACCAAATCCGAAGTAAGACAATTTATTCTATCGAAATGAAAAAGCTCTATCGGAGTTTTTGTCGGTTCTGCATTGTGAGGACAGGCGCATTGACAAATATCGCACCCCCATACAGTATTATTCTCTTTCATCCACTCTATTTCAAAGTCTTCAAGCTCTCCCTTTTTTTGAGTAACAGCGGAAAGACAGTCGGTCTTCTCGCCTCGGAGTATACCGGTCGGACAGGCTTTTTTACATAGTCCGCAATGCTCGCAGTATTTTATCTTAACGGGTTCATTCGCACCTAAATGCTCCGGCAAGATGTCCGAAATTATATCGGCAATAAAGACGTAAGAACCATATTTTTCATTTATAAGCAAGCCGTGATCCCCTAATATTCCAAGCCCTGCACTCAATGCCGCGTGACGCTCATCGATCGGAGAATGATCTCCATATACACGAAAATTATTTTCAGGAAAGGCTTGAGTTAACTCGGATACAATTTTATTGGTCAATTCCTTGATAATTATATGATAATCCAGTGACGCGGCATATATAGAAATATTTTTCGGAATATCGACGAAGTAAGGAATCAAAAAAAGAATTACGCTTCGGGGAACAAAAGGCTCTTTGTTTACCAATTTGGGGTTTATTTCTCGGCAGTTTAAATAATCAATCACCGAGCAATACTCAATTCCTTCATCATAAAATAACTTTTTTAGGTCATTTTTCATAACAAACTCCAATATGTGTTTTTGTTTAAAACAACACTTACAATTTTAAATCTCAAGGTTTCGTTATCTTTTATTTTATCATCGATTTTGTTAAAATGCAATATATTTCTTGACTTTACTTTTTCATTATGGTAAAATATACGCATATTATATCGCGCACGCGTATGCGCTTTTATTTGAAAGGAGCCTTTATGTTCAACTTAAATTACGGACTGCTACACTATCTTTTCGGTGAGTTGCATCTTGCAACCGAGGAATGGCAGGTTACTCTTACAAAAATTGGTTTTCTTGTATTTTCTTTGATAGCAGCTTATCTTCTTGGCAGTATAAATTCCGCCATTATTGTTTCAAAGCTTCTCTATCACGATGATATCAGAAATCACGGAAGCGGTAATGCCGGTCTTACCAATGTTCTTCGCACCTATGGTGCAAAAGCGGCACTGCTCACTTTGTTTGGTGATATATTCAAAACCGTTCTCGCAATTTTCATTTGCGGTGCGCTCCTCGGCTTCTATTACGTTGCAGGTGTAAGTACCGGCGAGGGCTATTGCTATATTGCGGGTTTATTTGCAGTACTTGGTCACGTATTTCCTATCTATTACGGATTTAAAGGCGGAAAAGGTGTTTTGGCAACTGCTACCGTAGCACTTATTCTTTCTCCTATCCCCTTCCTTCTGCTACTTGCTGTATTTGTGATTATCGTTGCAGCGACCAAATATGTTTCTCTCGGCTCGGTAACAGGTGTTGCTCTTTATCCTATCCTTATGCACGCATATTTCCAGTTTTCGATGAATGCAAAAATGCACGGTCTTGCCGCAACCTCTCTTATATTGATTGCTATTCTTGTAATTTGGTGCCACAGAGAAAACCTTAAGAGAATCTCCAACAGAACAGAAAACAAGCTATCCTTCAAAAAGAAGAAAAAAGACGATGCCGAATAAAAATGATTTTGTTGCGCTTACTCTTGCCGCATTCAAAAAAGAAGCTTTAAAAAAAGTTGTGTTTTCACGCCCTGTATCCGGCATTGATATTCAAAAGATAAGCGGCAGATTATGCGCCCACAGAGGCAAGCGAATTCTTGCTCTTGAATATTCTTTGCCCGGAAATACCGTTTCTCAAAAAAACATCCCCGAAAGTAATCTCGAATCAACGCTTATTTCAATTCTAGGTGAGTATAAGCAAGCAAATCTTATCACCACCCTTGGAGATGCGGAATGGAAAACCTCAAAAAGCGGCAAAGAGATTATTCTTGGCGGTGACGCTTTGTTAAGAAAGCTAAATGGGAATGCTTTGAAATTTGAAAGTGCTATCGAAACGCTTGACAAAAAGAAAAATTACATTCTTACCGGTAGCGAGGATTTTCTTATATCTCTAGGAATCTCTGACAAATGCGGCAGAGTTCACGATAAAAAGCAAGGAAAATTTCGCCAGATCAACAGATTTCTTGAGCATATAGAAGATCTCTACCCTCGTCTTCCTAAGGATGGTAGCTTGAAAATTTACGATCTCTGTTGTGGAAAAAGTTATTTGAGCTTCGCCGTTTATTATTATCTTACGGTAAACAAAAATCGCGATGTAAAGCTTCTCGGCATTGACTTAAAGCGAGATGTTATAAATTGGTGCGATGCACTTGCTCGTGAACTCAACTACAATGGAATGACTTTTATATGCGACGATATTACAAATCTGCCGAAAAACGATGCACCGGATATGGTTATATCTCTTCACGCGTGTGATGTTGCAACAGATATAGTTATAGATTCGGCTATTGCACTCAAAGCAGGCATAATACTCTCTACCCCATGTTGCCATAAGAATATGAATGGCAAAATATCTAATCCTAACCTAAAATTCGTAACCGACTATCCCCATCTTTCGGGCAAGATATGCGAAGCTTTCACCGATGCCTTGAGAGTTGCCAGACTCAAAAAAAGCGGTTATACAGTGAACGCAATAGAGCTTACCGATCCCGAAAACACGCCAAAGAACACATTAATCAAAGCTGTGTTTGACGCCCATATCAATGATAGTCTTCTTGCGGAATATGAGGAAAATTACAAAAAAATTATAGAATTTATTTTCGGAGATGAATCTTACGTCTTTCCGAAGTTGGACAAATAAAAGGTTTGATTTATGGTTTTCATTACAAATAATGCCGATGAAACAAGTGCGCTCGGCACAAAGCTTGCCGATATGATAACATCGGGCGCACTTACCGGTAAATTTATAGCTATGCGCGGTGAAATGGGAGTCGGTAAAACCGTATTTACCACCGGGTTTGCATCATATTTTGGCATAGTTGGAGTAAAAAGTCCAACATATACCGTTGTCAATCAATATGGTCGCGACACTAAAATATATCATTTCGATATGTATCGAATTGGCGATGAAGATGATCTTTATTCGGTTGGATATGACGATTATCTTGATTCTGACGGATATATGATAGTCGAATGGAGTGAAAATATTCCTTATGCAATCCCAAGCGATGCAATCTTTGTCACTATTGAACGCGTAGACGGTGATGATGAAAAAAGAAGGATAACAATCGAACTAAAACCCGAAAGGACAGATTCCCAAAATGATAGTTCTTGCATTTGACAGCACCGCAAAGGTTGCGTCTGTTGCAGTTTGCGACGACGATCGTGCCTTGGCTGTTTATAATATCGACAATGGTTTAACGCAAAGTGAACTTCTTTTGCCCATGGCAGAGGATATGCTCAAAAGTCTTCACCTTTCATTTAACGATATAGAACTTCTTGCCTGCACTAACGGACCGGGATCATTTACCGGAGTTCGTATCGGAGCCGCACTCGTTAAAGGAATTGCTTTTGGAAAGGACCTTCCCTGCGTAGAGGTATCCACAATAGAATCTCTTGCGGAAAACGCTTCGGGGCTATCCGGAGTAATCGTACCTGTAATGGATGCACGACGTTCACAGGTATACACCGCAATTTTTGAATCTCAAAACGGAACACTTATTCGAAAATGCGATGATACCGCAATTTCAATTACCGAGCTTTCAGAACGTCTTCTTCAATACAAAAACTCGCCCATTTACCTCGTAGGTGATGGATATCATATTGCAAAAAGGGCGCTTTCCGAGCTTGGAATCAGAGTTGAAGAAACGCCCCCTCTGCTTATATCAGAAAACGCCTATTCATGTGCTCGTATTGCATTAAAAAAATACAAAAACGGTCAATTCACCGATGATAAATCTCTTTCGCCGTTCTATTTAAGACTTCCGCAAGCAGAGAGAGAACGTCTGGAACGAATTAATTCCAATACTTAATTTTTAAAGAGGAACACTGGTATGAAAAGAAAAATCTTCATCGGCGCTGACAGTGCCGGTTATGAATATAAGGAGATGTTCAAATCAAAGCTTCAAAAAGAAGGATATGAGGTTCATGATATGGGCTCTGATTCAAGTGCTTCCTGCCACTACCCCATCTACGCATCTCTTGTAAGTGAAGAAGTACAGAAGGATCCCGAAGGTTCATACGGCATACTTATATGCGGAACAGGCATTGGTATGTCAATGTGCGCTAACAAATATAACGGTATTCGTGCCGCGGTTTGCTCGGATACTTTTTCTGCAAAAATGACACGTATTCATAACAATGCAAACGTTCTCTGCCTTGGAGCAAGAGTCATAGGCTCATGCCTTGCAGAAGATATAATCGAAGCTTTTCTTGGCGCGGAATTTGAATCCGGCGGACGCCACGAGATCAGAGTTAATATGATAAACGATATCGAAACAAAACAAAAAGAACTTTAAAAATTCTAAATTTGATCAAAAGGAAAAAATATATGAAAAAGAAGCTCCGTCTTTTAAATATACTTTTCATTTTAATTGTGGTGCTGCTATTGCTTGCTTCCTGTTCGGATGATGAAGAAACCGCCGGTGAAAATTGCAACCACACGTTTGGCGAATGGACAATTACGTTAGCACCTCAATGTGAATCAGAAGGCTCTCGCGAGCGTATCTGCTCTATTTGTAATACGAAAACAGCTGAACCGATTAAAGCATTTGGTCACGAATACGAGCTTGCCGAGATTCTTGTAGAATCGACTTGTGATAACGACGGCTCAGCAAAATATATTTGTAAAGTAAATTCTTCCCATACAAAAACAGACACAATTCCCAAACTTGAACACGATTTTGGAGGTTGGACAGTAACAAAACCCGCACTTTGCAACGAATACGGTGAGGAAGTAAGAACTTGCAAAAACAACGCCTCTCATACCGAGTCACGCATTATTGATCTCGGAGAGCATTCACTCGGAGAATACGAAGTCATTAAAGCTGCCGGTTGTGAAAGTAATGCCACGGTAAAAGCATTCTGCCAAAATGACGGTTGTACTTATAGTAATACCAAAGTTGAAGCCGATTCCGCACTCGGTCATCTTTTTAACGATTACACTATAACAAAAAACGCCACCTGCCAAAGTAATGCGTTCGGAACGGCAATCTGCGAAAATCCCGGATGTACAAAAAAGGATTACAAAGAATTGCAAAACACAATTCTTCCCCACTCTTTTGACAATTATAAAATTTCTGAAAAAGCAACCTGCAAATCCGACGCATACGGTACCGCAGTTTGCCAAAACAACGGATGCGACGCAACATTTTCGGGTTACATCCAAGGAACTATGCTTACGCATTCGTTTGGTAAATATTCTATAACCGTACCCGCAACCTGCCACAGTAATGCACAGGCTGTTGCCTACTGTAAAAATGACGGGTGCTCCGCATCCGACACCAAAGAACTTGAAGGCACAGTGCTAAATCATTCATTGGGCGAATATACCGTTATTACTCCGGCAACCTGTACCGAAGAGACTATAGGAACTGCAAAATGCCAAAATATCGGATGCGATTTCAAAGACACCATTTCGATAAAAGATTCAGCCTTAGGACATAACTTTATCAACGGTATATGCGACAATTGCTCCTTACCTCAACCGATTATAGACACCTGGGATATATCTAAAGATTCCGAATCATCCCTGAAGGCTACGCTTTACGGTGTTTCGGAAGACGAGTATACTTTGACGATAAAAGGCGTCGGAAAAATGAAGGATTTCTCCTTTGAATCAGCGCCTTGGTATGATTACAAAGAAAACATTTTCATGCTCGAAATGGATAATTCCGTAACATATATAGGGAATTACGCTTTTGAAGGTCTTTCGGCAATAAAGCAGGTCACGATTGGAACAGATATCGCTAAAATCGGATCATACGCTTTTGCAAATTGCACCGCTTTGAATGAAATTATATTATCCGCAAAACAAATGGGTAATGATAATTTTGCGATTTTCCCAAATTCCGGTACACTTTCCGAAGGAATTACAGTTAGAATTTCATCAAATGTAGAGCGCATACCGGAACAGCTTTTCTTCTCAAGCAGTGATTCAGCACCGAAAATTCTTACCGTTGCATTTGATAAAAATTCAGTTTGTGAAACTATCGGAATGCACGCATTCAGTAACCTTATATACCTTGAAAAGGTTACCTTGTCTAATTCTATCAAAACCATTGACAGCTTCGCCTTTAACGGATGTATCGCCCTTACCGATATCGAATTTTCCTCTTCCGCGATAGAAAAAATAAACAGCTACGCTTTTAACGAGTGTGCCGAATTAACTTCTATCACCCTCCCCGATACAGTTTCTTATATTGGTGAAAATGCTTTCTGCAAATGCACCAATTTGAGTGAAGCACATCTCGGAAATAACATCACATTAATCGGTGATTCCGCATTTGCCGAATGTTCATCTCTTAAATTTATCGATTTAGGCAAAAAACTTCAAAAAATAGGTGCTAAAGCATTCTATTGTTGCTCTGCTCTTACCGAAATTACACTGCCTGATACTGTTTCGGAGTTTGATTCTACCACTTTTGAAAAAACAAATGTTATGCAAAATATAAACGGCATAACATACATTGACAAGTGGGTAATTTCTTGCGATAAATACGCAGTAAGCGTATTACGCATTAAAGAAGATACCGTAGGACTTTTCTCAAACGCATTTTCAAATTGCCAAAACCTAGAAAACATTCTTATCCCGGCAAGCGTTAAATACATAATGCAAAATGCATTTAACGAAAATACCAAGCTCTCTGAAGTATATTACGGAGCAGACGAAAATGCATGGTCAAAAATATCAATATCCGAAAATAATGATTACCTTCAATCGGTTAAGAACCTCTACTATTATTCAGAGAAAGACCCAATGGTTTCTTATAAACATTGGCATTATGTCGATGGCAAAATTGAAATTTGGGCTAATTGGAGCAATTTTGATTCTCCTTTAATTCCCCTGCCTCTACTGTATCCACAATAATAATTTCAAAGTAACTGTTGATTTAGACAGAACAAAACAAAAAAACAGACGAGGATATTGTTTTTCGTACAGTATCCTCGCCTTTTCTTTACAAAGATTTTAATAAATTCGAAAGCCTACGTTTTCTTTGATTTTATTGAATTTTTATGAAACCCCTTTAAATAATTTTCACTATAGTTCAGAAAGCAAAAATAACGCATTTCCGTCTTGTGAAATTTTATTTGAATGTTCAATTATGTATGGTTCGATTGTGTACGGCAGTGATGCACCGAATTCACCAATGCGTTCCAGCTCCCCCAATGCTCCGTATGCCCCTCGCTCCTCTACCGTAAGATAAAACGCCCCATCGTCCGAAAAATAGAGATTTGATTTTGCGCCCTTTGCTTCTTCAGATAATGTACGCGAAAGCTTTATAAGCTCCTCAATGCCCAAAAAACGATAAACCGCATTTCTTGATGTGAGCATAGCAACATTTTGAGATCTGGCTATGCTTCTTTCAGCCGCAGAGCCTATTCGACCGAGTTTAGTTACGAAAAGCTCACTGCCGTCACCCGATGGATAAAATTGAATAAGCAATTTATCTCCATTAACAGAAAAACCGCATTCAGCACATGCGGTATCGAGAACTCGCCAAAAAGCGCTCCTCGTTTTATTGTTGTCATAATCGGCATCATTAGGATCAATACCGTATCGCAACATATCATCTTTATTCATCATTATTTTCAATTTATTACTATTCACTACAAGAAATTCCATCACAAGCTCCTACTTTTTCTATTTTCATTATACATAAATTTTAAAAATTTGATATAACAATTTTTTTGCAATTAAAGAAAAACATGGAATGCATTGGATATTGGGAACATAAATTATTTTTAATACAATAATTTAACATTTTTTATATTGCTATTCAAATTTATGTATGATAGAATAGTAAGTAAAGCATACAAAAGTAAAAGCTTTAAATTGAAAAATTCAGAAAGGATACTTACTATGAAAAACACTACTGTAAGTTACAAGCGTATAATATGCTCTGTAATTTTGGGTATTGCTACAGCGTTTATTTTATTCTACGTTTTTCTGCCGGCAATTAATCTTCAATCTCCGGGTTTTTGGATTTATCTTGCGGCAGTAATGTTTGCTTTTTCAATTCCATTTTACGGCATTAACATTGAAAAACGAACACACGAGGCAGAAAACGGAAGATTCACTTTTTTTCGTTCATCACGAAGAGTTTCAAAGCCCAAGAGCAAGCTTTCGATAGTACTTATCATTCTCACTATTCTTCCCTTCGCAATTATACTTATGGGTCAAATATTTTCATCGACTGTATTTTTTGCAAAAAGTTATGCAAATGTTATCACTGTTCAGGAATCTGTTTTTGAAGAAGATTTACCCGAAACGAAAGAAATTACCAACATTGCTTTGATGGACAGTGCTTCCGCAACCAAGCTCGGCAACAAAACATTGGGCTCGCTTTCGGATGTTGTTTCACAATATGACGTTACAGATTCATACACCCAGATAAATTATCAAGGCGCGCCTAAAAAAGTTGCAAACCTTGAATACGTTGATTTCTTTAAATGGATTGGAAACAATTCAAACGGTATTCCCGGTATGGTTATGGTTGACCCTGTAAAAAGCAACGCGGAATATATAAAGCTGAAAACGCCAATGTATTACGTTGACAGTGCTTATTTTAATCAGGATCTTGAAAGAAAACTTCGTTTTTCATATCCTACCAAGATTTTCAATTCAATTTGTTTCGAAGTTGATGACAATGGTAATCCCTATTATATCGTATCCTGTGCCAGACCTCAGGTTTCGCTTTTTGGTGCACTCGATATTGAAGAGGTCATCGTATTTAACCCATGTGACGGATCAAGTGTAATTTACGATATAAATAACGTTCCCACATGGATTGACATTGTTTACACCGGAGATTTAGCAACAGAGAAATATAACTGGCACGGAACTCTGTCGGGCGGATTTTTCAACAGTATAATCGGAAACAAAGGCTGCAAACAAACAACGGATGATTTCGGATATATCGCGCTTGAAGATGATGTGTGGTATTTCACAGGCGTTACCTCGGTCTCCGGAGATCAATCTAACATCGGATTTATTCTTTCCAACGCGAGAACCGGTGAATATAAGTTCTATCCGGTTATAGGTGCCGAGGAGCATTCCGCTATGGCGGCAGCTGCCGGTGAGGTTCAAGAAAAGGGATATGTTGCATCCTTCCCCTCTCTTGTAAACATTTCCGGCCAGCCTACATATATTATGGTACTTAAAGACGCTGCCGGACTCGTAAAACTCTATGCACTTGTTAACGTGGAAAATTACAGTCTGGTTGCAACCGGTGCAACACAGGCGGAGGCTATGAGTTCATACAAAAAGCTACTCACGCAAAACAATATAAATATTGGAGAAACCGACGAAACAACCACCATAACCGTTGAAAACATCAGAATTGCTATGGTTGCAGATGTTTCGACGCTTTATATAACCGACACCAACGGTGACGTATATAAGGGGTATCTCGAAGCTGACGAATCACTTATTCTCATTAGAATCGGTGATACAATAGAGCTAAAATATACAGAAAGTGATGTTTCTCGAATTAATCTGATCTCGTCTTGGAAATTTGCAACACAGGGCGAATAAAAATCCCACGGTAAAATGATATGCACCCCAAAAGTTAAACACTTTTGGGGTGCATATCATTTTACCGTGGGATTTTTTC
>CAYRJG010000048.1:7180-14433 GCA_964424525.1 uncultured Ruminococcus sp. | reverse complement strand
CCGAGCCCGCAGGCGAGAACTGTTGGTCGGGAGAACCCGAATTTTCGCTCCAAATTCCCCTAGCCCCTTAACGCATTCGAGGGTAGCTCAAGTTTTTTAACTTGAGCTACCCTCATAAATACGAAAAAATATATTGAAAGAGGACTTTCAGAGGTTTTTACAAATGCAAGTATTACTAAGTTTATCAATCGCACTGCTTGCAGGACTTATGCTCTCGCGTCTTGCAAAGCTTTGTAAGCTCCCTGCCGTAACCGCATATCTTGTTGCGGGAATCCTTATCGGACCGTATGTGCTCGGTGCATTCGGGGTACCGGGACTTGGCTTTACCAGCCACGACGATATCGACACTTATTCGCTTATATCCGACGTAGCTCTCGGATTTATTGCCTTTTCGATAGGAAACGAATTCCGTCTTTCCCAGCTAAAAAAGATAGGAAAGCAGGCGACCGTTATAGGTATTATTCAGGCTGTATTTACCACAATTCTCGTGGATGCCTTCCTTATCGGACTTCATTTTCTTATGCCTGATAAGCTCTCGCTCTCTGTTGCAATAGTGCTTGGTGCTATTGCATCTGCAACCGCACCTGCTGCAACTCTTATGGTCGTTAAGCAGTATAAGGCCAAGGGTCCGGTTACAGATATTCTTCTTCCCGTCGTAGCACTCGATGACGCTGTGGGACTTGTGCTTTTCGCTATCTCCTTCGGAGTGGCAAGAGCGCTCAACACACCCGGCGACTTAAACGTTCTCTCTATCGTGCTTGAGCCGATAATCGAGGTTGTCGGATCACTTCTTCTCGGTCTCGTTATGGGACTTCTCTTTACCTTCTGTGAGAAGTTCTTCCATTCAAATTCAAAAAGACTTTCAATGTCGGTATGCTTTGTGTTTCTTACCGTTGCGCTCTCTATGCTCAAGTTTGATATAGGCGGCGTGCATATCGCATTCTCCTCGCTTCTTGTTTGTATGATGCTCGGAACGGTATTCTGTAATGCCTGCGATTTCTCCGAGGAGCTTATGGGCAGAGTTGATAAATGGTCTGCACCCCTGCTCGTTCTGTTTTTCGTAATAAGCGGTGCGGAGCTTGAGCTTTCGGTATTTGCAGATGCGGCAATACTTATTATAGGAGCAGTGTATATTATCGCTCGTTCCGCGGGAAAATACTTTGGCGCATACACAAGCTCTCGCCTTATGAAATGCGAGCCTAATATAGTTAAGTATCTCGGTATAACCCTTCTTCCTCAAGCGGGAGTGGCACTCGGTATGGCACTTAAGGCTGAAACGCTTGGTGCTGAAGGTGTGATTATCGCAAATATCACTCTCTTTGCAGTGCTTATTTATGAGCTTGTCGGTCCTATGCTTACGAAAATTGCTCTTACCAAGGCAGGCGATATTAAGCCCGAAGGCAAGAGAAGCGTGCGCGATGAGATTCGCACGGCTATGGCAGAGGGCAAGGATGTCAGACGCCATCACTGATACCCGTGTAACAAAAACAAATTCTTAACGGAGGTTATCCATGGCACTTGAAAGAAGCGAAATAGCTTCAAAATACAAATGGAATCTTAGTGTTATATATGAAAACGAGGATGCCTTTCTTGCCGATTACAAGGATTGCGAAAAGAAAATAAAGAGTTATTCAAAGCACGAAAAAACTATTTCCAAAAGTGCTGTTGGACTTTATGAGGCACTTTTGGATGCTTCGGAAATCGATGAGATTATCGAAAAGCTTTGGAGTTATGCTTTTCTTTCCTTTTCGATAGATACCTCTGATAATTTCTATCAAGCCGAAACCGCCAAGGTTCGTAGCCTTGCTGTTCTTGCGGGACAGGCAACTTGGTTTGTATCTCCCTATATTTTGAGAATAGACGAGAAAACGCTTGAAGGCTGGTTTTCGGAATATCCAGCGCTCCAAACCTACCGTCGCACGGTGGATAAGATTCTTCGCACAAAGCCGCATACACTTTCGGACGAATGTGAGAAGCTTATGACGGGCGTTCAAGATGCACTCGGCACGCATGACGATATAAGAGGAATTTTTGCAAACTCGGATTTGCGATTCGGTAAGATACGTGATGATGAGGGTAAAAAAGTAGAGCTTACCGATGCAAATTACGCAGTCTATCTTCGCTCCCAAAACAGACGCGTGCGTATGGGCGCATTCCGCGAAACTTATCGCGTATACGGTCAGTTCAAGAATACCTTTGCCACCCTCTATAACGGCAGGGTAAAAGAGGCTGTGACGCTGGCGAAAACGCGCGGATATAAGGATTCTCTTACCGCATCCACCTATCGTGATGAGGTGACTCCCGAAATTTACAATAATCTTATAAAAACGGTGGAGGAAGGTCTTTCTCCTCTCTACGATTATTATGAATTAAAGCGTGAGGTTCAGGGGCTTGAGAAGCTCCATCTTTACGATATTTATACCCCTCTTGTTGGCGCGCTTAATCGCAAATACAGCTACGAGGAAGCAATAGATGAGGTACTTGAAACCGTAAAGATATACGGTGACGAGTATTATTCAACACTAAAAGCGGGACTTTGTGAGCGCGGATGGGTAGATGTTTACCCAACCAGAGGAAAGCGCGGCGGCGCGTTCAGCGCAGGTTGCCACGCAACCGAGCCGTATATGCTTCTCAATTATACAGATACCTATGACGATGTTGCGACTCTTGCTCACGAGGCGGGGCATTCAATGCATTCCTGGTATTCAAATCACGCAAATGAGCCCCACAATGCAGGCTATACCATTTTCGTTGCCGAGGTTGCATCTACTGTAAACGAGCTTCTTTTAGCTCACAGAAAGCTTGGTGAATGCAAGTCGGATGACGAAAAGCTTTATATTCTCAATCAGCTTATGGAAACCTATAAAGGAACGCTCTACCGTCAAGCGATGTTTGCTTCTTTTGAAAAGGAGATGCACGCACTCGCAGAGCGCGGAGAGCCGCTTACTGCCGACCTTATAAGCAAAAAGTATTATAAGCTTGTGAAAAAGTATTTCGGAAAAGGCGTTGTATGTGATAAAGAAATTGCTCTTGAATGGGCAAGAGTTCCGCATTTCTTCCGTCCCTTCTATGTTTATAAATACGCAACCTGTATTTCGGCTGCATCCGCTATCGTAAAACGAATAGAAACCGAGGGTGAGGCTTATGTCGGAAAATATATAGATTTTCTCAAATGCGGAGATTCGAAATCTCCTCTTGATAGCCTTCTTGTTGCGGGAATAGATATGCGCGATCCTTCTGTTGTTCGCGATGCGATAGATGATTTTGCCGAGTCGGTTCGCGCCTTCCGCGAAATATACTCAAAAAAGAAAAACGGAGAAAATACAAAATGAAAAACGTATTTGAAAGAGTAGGGGAGTTTGAAATAATCGATTTTCATACCCACCCGTTCACCGTTAATAACAATATTTGCGCCTATCGCGCAGAGCTTGAAATGCATGAGGAGGATATGATTCCCACTCTTCGTGCCTGCGGAATCTCGCGTATGTGCGGCTCGATAATTCAAACCGATGACAGGGATAGCTATCCCACAGTCTTTGAAAAGCAAAAATTTGCAAACAGACTCGCCCTTAAGCTTCGTGATAAAATGGGCGGCTTTTACATACCCGGCTTTCATATCAACCCGAATTTCGTTGATGAGTCTATCGAGGAGATAAGATTTATGAACGGGCAGGGAGTGAAGCTTATCGGTGAGCTTGTCCCTTACCATGACGGCTGGGAGAGCTTTGCCCATGAGGGGCTTCATCCAATTCTTGATGAAGCGGAAAAATTCGGCATGATAGTCAATTTTCATACGATGAATCAGGACACCATAGATGCTATGGTATCAGCCCATCCCGGAGTTACCTTCGTTGCAGCGCACCCCGGTGAGGTCGATCAGTTCTACGGTCACATTGAGCGTATGAAAAAATACGAAAATCTCTATCTTGATATTTCCGGCACCGGACTTTACAGATATCACTCACTCCGGCTTCTTGTGAAGGAGCTCGGCAGCGAAAGACTGCTTTTTGGCACAGATTATCCCACCTGCAACCCCGGTTGCTTTGTCGGAGGCGTGCTCTGTGAGCCGCTTTCCGATAATGATTTAGAGAACATCTTCTCGAAAAACGCAAAGAGAATTTTGAAAATTTAACCTAAAATAATTTAAAAGAGCCACCAAAGCATCGTATTATTGCGATTTGATATAATCCCCTTAGAGTAGACACTTGAAAAAACAAAAAGTTTTCAAGACTACTTTAAGGGGATTATATCATTATATCAATTTTTGCTTTGATGGCTCTTTTTTTATTTGAATTTCGATAAAACGTACGTGATATTAAAAATGTTAGAAAACTATTGCTTTTTTAAAAAATGTGTAGTAAAATGAAATTGCCAAACAAAATTGTATAATTGTGTAGAACAAGACGGACTTTTTTCATTAAAGGGTGTATTATACCCTTTTTGCGTTCTGCACTCTATTTTAGAATTTGATAAAAATGCAAATTTCATGGATAGAGTGTACACGAGTTCGTACTTTTTCTATGCAATTTTGTTTGGCGACAATCGGAGTTTGCATTTTTTAGGCGCTAACTTCGGTTGGCGCCTTTTTGTTTGCAAAAAAATATTTTGGAGGTTTTATATGAAAAAAATCATTATGGCCGTTATGTTTGCGGTGGTTACAGCGTTTTCTGTTTTTGCTTTTTCCGCTTGCGATGGCGAAAACGCATGTGGGCATGAATGGAGTGAGTGGGATGTTTCCTCTCCTTCAACCTGTTCAGTGCAAGGAACAAAACAGCGCAAATGCTCAAAATGTGGAGAAATCCAATCTGAAAACATTGACATAGTCGATCACGACTATGATATAGAAAATCTTGTATGGACTTGGAACGGCTACGAATCCGCAACGGCAACATTATCGTGCATTACGGATAGCACTCACACAAGACAAATCAATGCAAACGTAACCGATGAAGTGACAACCGCACCGACTTGTACAGCGACCGGAATAAAGACCTACACGGCTACTGTAAAAATTGACGGCGTTACATATACCGCTACTAAAAATGAAACGCTTGCGGCTCTTGGTCATACCGAAGTTACCGATGCAGCTGTTGCGGCTACTTGTGAAAAAACGGGCTTAACCGAAGGCTCTCATTGTTCTGTATGCAAAGAGGTTTTGGTAGCACAGCAAGAAGTTCCTGCTACCGATCATCATTATGATGCTGGAAATATCGCATGGACTTGGGAAAAATATGATATTGGTGACGAGTCTGTTTATGTTACGCTGACTTGTAAAGAGAATGCTACACACACTAAAAAAATGTGGGTTCATCTGTCGAGCGAAATTACAACTCCATCAACCTGTAGTGCAGAAGGGGTGAAAACACACATCGCATACTTTGTGTTGGATGGCATTAAATATAGTCAGCAAAAAACAGAATCTATCAAAAAAGCCGCTCATACTTGGGGTAACGGTACAGTAACCACACCGGCTACACCGGAAGTTGAGGGTGAGAAAACATATACTTGTGTTGATTGTCCCGCCGTGTATAGAGAGATATTTGCTTATCCCATAACTAAGAACGAGTTGAACCAAGCGATTGATAATATTATTGGATCTCAGAATATAACTATGAACATCACTGGTGAAGGCGAGGGATGGAGTGGTTTTAATGCAACTTATTCTATCGACGGAACAAAATTACATATAATTTCTATTGCTGGTGATATATACGAAGTCTTTTATAGCAGAGAAAATGATAAAGATTATTTTTATAATTTAACAGACGGTATATGGGAGAAATCCGAGCTGGGGGGAGTAATGGATTATTCTATATCGGTGTGTTTACCATTGAATGTTTGGGAGCAATTAAAGAATTCGTATAGCAGTTTCGTGTATGATGATAACACGGGTTTCTATGAAGCCCCCGATCTTACTGTTGTTTTCAAACTTGGAGAGGAAGAAATAACTATTTCCGCAATCACGTTTGTTATCAGTGACGGAGTAATCACAGGTCTAAATTATACATTTACATACGATGATGGCACAATTGAGATAATGAAAACGACTTTTAAGGATATTGGATCAACAACGGTAGTGATTCCTCACATCCACGAATGGAGCGAGTGGTTGATTGAAACTGAAGCGACCTGTACCAATAACGGCTTAAAGAAGCGTGAATGTACATGTGGAGGAGAAGAAACGGAGACCATTTACGCAGGTCATAATTACGAATCTATAGTGACTGCTCCGACTTGCGAAGAACGGGGATATACCATAAGTTATTGCACTACGTGTGTGAGTTCCTACATCGGTCTTTATACAGATCCATTGGGACACTCTTGGGGTGAGTGGGAAGTTAAAGAAACAAATACAGTTCGTTATTGTGACAACAATTGCGGAGATTATCAGCGCATTACGTCTATCAGCGCAACCTATAACGGCATTCGTCTTTTGACGGGTGAATCGGTATGGAAGGATGATGTTGCCGTAACAGCAACACTTTCAGATGGAACAACCCTCGCTATTGCTGATTTTACACTTGAAAATGATGTAATGACGGTTGATGGATCAAATCATGTGACCGTAAAATTCAAGACACTTTCCACAACGTTTTCTGTTCCTGCTATTTATAATAATCTGCCCGGAACGACCTCGGCATCCGAATTTACATATACCGAGGAAGATGATGCCATTACGATCACGGGATTTATCAGATCTGCAACAGAAATTATCATCCCTGCTCATATCAATCGCATACCTGTTCGCTATATTGGATCTTCTGCATTCTATGGTTGCGAAGCTCTGACTTCCGTCATTATTCCCGACAGCGTTACTTCGATAGAGAGTGAAGCATTCTATGGTTGTATTCGCATGAAAACCGTGAGCTTCGGAAATGGATTGACTACGATTGGTCGTGCAGCTTTTAGAGGTTGTATCAGCTTGACGGAAGTTACGATCCCCACAAATGTTGTTACAATTGACGGTAATTGGAGTGGCGGTGCTTTTGAAGATTGTACCGGACTTAAGAAAGTTACTATCGGTGACGATACCACCGATATTGCAACAACGACCATTGGCGAGAGAGCTTTCTATAATTGTGCGGCTATTACGGAAGTATTTATCGGAAATCAAGTGAAAAGTATTGGAGTAGAAGCATTTTACGGATGTTCTTCCATGGCAACACTTACGATTGGAACAGAAGTCCAAACAATAGGCTCTTCTGCATTCTATGGTTGCGAAGCTCTGACTTCCGTCATTATTCCCGACAGCG
>CAYRJG010000048.1:0-7080 GCA_964424525.1 uncultured Ruminococcus sp. | reverse complement strand
GTGACGATACCACCGATATTGCAACAACGACCATTGGCGAGAGAGCTTTCTATAACTGTACAGCACTCGAAGAAGTTTATATAGGTAGTAGCGTAAAAGACATTGCCGAAAATGCATTTGAAGGCTGTACTTCACTCGTAAATTTTAATATCGGCACCGGTGTGCAACGTATCGGTGCCTACGCCCTGCAAAATTGCAGTTCACTAAAAAGCGTTGCAATACCTGCCAATGTGCAAGTTATAGGTGCAGGCTTATTTAACAATTGCAGTAGCCTTGAAGAAGTAATCATTGAAAAAGGTGTTCTCTGCGAGGTTGGAAACGATGTCTTTAACGGATGTTCGAGCTTTGATAGAATTTACTACACAGGAACGGCAAGCGATTGGGTTTTGGTTGCTGTTAGCGAGGATAATTCGTATCCGCTGAATGTATCACCATACTATTATAGTGAAAACCAACCTGCTACCGTAGGTAACTATTGGTATTATAACGTAAACAACGACAAAAGAGTTTGGAACATAACGGATATGGCTTTCGAGGCTGAATTTTCCTCCGAGAATTTTGTAGAAATATTCGGTGGTGAAGATTCTTCATATTCTACAATTTTCTATAATAGCCTTAGCAACGATACGAGCTTCAAAACGGGTTTGGCAGCTTGGCAGGTGTTGCACATGGTCGCCGACTCTTCCTTAGTCGATGGCGTATGGAAAATATCCGAAAAAGATTTGTATGAATTGGCTATATATGACCTTTTATGTAATGATGCTAATGCTCAAACAGAGTGGTTGGGGCTTTATAACGATTCAAGCTATGCATATCTTTCGGATTATATAAAGATGTTTGCTGGAAACGAAATGACCAAGGAAATTTTACAAACTTATGACGCTAACATTGACTACTGTCCTGAAGAGATAGGGATAGATTTATCCATTGCATCAATGCTATTTGAAGTTGCTGACAATTTATATGATGCATATCTTTACTGCGCAAGATATAAAGCATTTTCCGATATGGATCAAGCATTCCAAATAGTTTTACTTCAAATTGCAAATGACAGCTCCAATCCCTCAGCTTTGAGAGAAGCCGCAAGAGAATGCGCTAATCTTTACAAAACTGCGGCAGATCAAATGATGCTTGATTTTGCTGATAAATACGCAACAGCCGGAGCAAAAGCAATACAAAATGCATTTATGGGAGATATATGGTCGCTTGTCACCGAAAATGCATTCCCTACGTTAGGAGCGTCCGTTTTGGCAGCAAGAGGTATTTTGTTACTTTCAAATATGGGATTTAATGTTGATGATATCTACATTTCCTATTATGAACTTGGCGCAGCTGTAAAACTTGAAGGGGCTTTACGTAATGTTATCAATGATACGTTGCGTGATTATTACAGAAAATCCAATCAAGAAAGCGCAGAACAGTACGTATATGCTATCGGATTATATAAAACATCTGTTCTTTTAGGCTTTGACTATTCTTCCGCTTTGTTGGATGAACGTTCAAAAGCAGGTGATATTGATGCCGAGGAAAAGCAGGAGTACGTTTCTATGATAAATAATCTTGCATCAATGAAACAAGGAAAAGAAGATTTATATAATCGTTTTGATACCCTTGTTTCGCAGGCGTATGTAGCATATTATTCTTAGTATTTTTCTCAATTCAAAAGCGATGGGCTTCGGCTCATTGCTTTTAATATATGTCGCATTTTATAAATAGAACTTTAACTTTAAGTTTAAAAATGCGGTTATTCGCCGCCTTACTAAGGCGAATAGTCGAAGCCGTTATAGACCAAAATAGATGTTTATATTTGAGTAAACCTTGTTGCTTTTTGAAAAAACGACAAATATATGCTTCAAATGTGAGCAAAACAATTTGCTTTGTGAGGATTTTTATTGCGTTGATTGACAAGCGTGGCGCGATATGCTACAATGACCTTGTACTAAAAAACAAGGCGGAGCCTTGGGCACTGCCAAAAGGAGAGTATTATGGATTTCAGACTTGAGCATCCGCGCCCCGAATTAAAAAGAGAGAGCTGGGCTTCTCTTAACGGAGTTTGGGAATTTGAAATAGATAACGCGAGAGTTGGAGTATCTCGCGGATTTGAGAAGAGAGATTCTCTCACGGATAAAATAAACGTGCCATTCTGCCCCGAAAGCGCGCTTTCCGGAGTTGCACATACCGATTTTCTTTACGGTGTGTGGTACAGACGCGATATAAAGATTCCGAAGGCATGGGGCGGTAAGCGTATTCTTCTCCATTTTGAAGCATGCGATTATCTTACACGGGTGTACGTGAACGGCAAGCTTGCCGGCACTCATAAGGGCGGATATACCCCCTTCGTTTTCGATATTACCGATCTTCTTGAAAAGCGTGGAAATTATATTTCGGTATATGCCGAGGATGATCCTACGGGAGAATGTCAGGTTGCCGGAAAGCAGTCGCACAAGCTTGATTCCTATGGCTGCTTCTACACGAGAACCACCGGTATCTGGCAGAGCGTTTGGATGGAGGCTGTCGAGCCTGCGCGCGTTGTGCGCTATGCGGCAAACGCGAATCTTGCGGCAAGTGCCGTTACTCTCACCATTGATTTTACCGAGCAGTCACTCGGCTCGGATTTCGTTGCTACCGCACTTTATGACTGCAAAGAGGTTGGTAAGGTAGAAACTGTTGTTAATTCGCGCAGAATGGCGGTAACTATTCCACTCTCTGAGCTTCGCCTTTGGGAGCTTGGCGAGGGCAGACTTTACGATCTCACCCTTGAGGTTATCGACGGAAACGATAACGTTGATAAGGCAGAGGGATACTTCGGCATGCGCGAGGTAATGCTCAAAAAGGACGGATTTTATATTAACGGAGAGCGTAAGTTCGGAAGATTTGTTCTTGATCAGGGCTTTTATCCCGACGGTATTTATACCGCACCGAGCGATGCGGCTCTTGAAGCCGATATTAAGGCATCTATGAGCTTCGGGTTTAACGGTGCGCGACTTCACCAAAAGGTGTTTGAGCCGAGATTCCTTTACCACGCAGACAGACTAGGATATATGGTATTTGACGAGGCAGGCAACTGGGGACTCAACGCTTCCGAGCCTATGAACGTTTATAATTTCCTTCCCGAATGGATTGAGGAGATGGAGCGCGATATGTGCCACCCCTCGGTTATCGGTTGGTGCCCCTTCAATGAAACCTGGGATGTTGACGGAAGAAGACAGTCAAACGAGCTTATGGAGCTTGTTTATAATACCACCTATGCAATAGATGCATCCCGTGTTATCGTAACGAACAGCGGCTCTTATCCCTGCCCGAAAAATGATGCTCATGACGTTCACGATTATGAGCAGGATGTAGAAAAGTTTACCGAAAACTATGCTCATATAAAGGAGGGTAAGGTAAACTGCCAGCTTATGCGCGACAATCCTCGCCGCCAATCATTTGATACAACAAAGCCTGTATTCGTCAGCGAATACGGCGGAATCAAGTGGGTGATAGATGAGGATGCCACCGCATGGGGCTACGGAAAGAGCGTCACCACCGAGGATGAGTTTTTTGCTCGTCTTAAAGGTCTTACCGATGCGCTTCTCGATAACGAGGATATTTTTGCTTACTGTTACACTCAGCTTACCGACGTAGAACAAGAGCAAAACGGACTTCTCACCTATGACAGACGCCCGAAATTCCCGGCAGAGCATCTTTGTGAAATCTTCGGTCGCAAGGCTGTTATTGAAGAATAATTTGACACGGCTATCTGCTTTAAGGCGAAAAACGAATTTTTAAAAAACACGAGGGTAGCTCAAGTACAAAAACTTGAGCTACCCTCTAATGCGTTAAGGGGCAGGGGGGATTCGGAGCGAAAATCTTCGAATACTCTTTGCACACCAAAGTGCTATTGCGCTTGACACGATGTGTCTTGCGTCGACTTTGCCGCCACGCGTGCAGAGCAATCTGCGCATTTGCACCGATGAGCAAGCTCCTCGATGCAAATTTGCTTGATTATAGAAAATGACTATAATTTAATGGAGAAATTAGGAGAATTTCAACCATATAATATATTTTTCAACTCATTTGTATAAAAGTGAGCTTTTTTATTCTATTTCAGTCATTTTTGATTGCGTCCAAATGCACGGGATCCGCTGTTTTTTAGTTTTTCGGTTCATCCTCTATTGCTATGCCGAATTCCTTCATTAGGAGCTTATACATTACCTCATAGCCCTCATCCGTGGGATGGAGTCTGTCTGCAAGATAGGAGTTTACAGTTCTGCCGTGTACTTCGCAGTGCTCACTAAAAAGGGTGTAAAGATCGACAAATGCAAAACCGTGTTCGCATGCCGCCTTCACGTAGAGATTATGTATATCGTTCATATGAATAATTCGCCACGCATCGGGGGTATCCTCTTCATTGTCTGCTGGAATGTTTGCCACAAATATATAGTCTTTACCCGAATTTTTCATTTTTTCGTTGAGGGCGAGAATTTTCTCATAAACAAATCGCATCTGCTCTTCGCGAGTACGGCGCACGCCTTCATTTCTATGTTGGTGGCGGTTATTGGTTCCTATCGTACAGATAATGATATCGTCATCATCCGAAACGAGAGAATCGAAAATGCTCGGTGACAAACTGTACGGTGGTTCCCGTGCAGGCGTTATTTGTAACGGTTGCGTTATATCTCGATTCTATATGATCCTTGAACAACTTTGCCCAGCAGAATGAATTGGGACTGCGGCGGAAATCTTCAACTATAGGCTCGCCGCACTGCTCCCAGCCCGTGCCGCCCACTCCGTGAGTGATGGAATCACCGAGAAGCTTAATATTGATTTTTTTGTCCGCAAGAATTATCTTCGACATTATTTTTGCGACTTTAGTGTTCATTCCAAAAGTTCCTTGATTAATTGGTTTTGCTGATACAGGATTTTTCTTTTTTTCTGCTCTTGTAGAAAAAGAATCCCGATGCGGCAAATAATATTACTGCCGCTATTGCATAGGGAATAGCCGCGAGGAAGGCAACCTCGGCAGGAGCGGATGCTCCGTCTTTCATTGCCGCAATTGCATATGCGTATTCATATCCTGTAACGTAAGCGCCGATTATAAGCGTAAGTGTAGCCATTACGGTAGTAATGAGCGCAAGGAGAGAGAATCTTTTTCGTATCTCCTTTTTATGTCTGCGCTCCTGTAATTTTTGCTTTTTATTAGCCATTTTTAACTCATTTCTGTTACACGGGTGCGTGTTTTATTTTAAATTTGTTTTAATTTCTTCAAATCTGTTTGCAAAGCGGCGCGCCGCATTTGAAAGATTCTGTATCCCCACAAACAGGTTATCCTTATAACTTGAAAGATATGCATCGGCTTCGAGTGTGCAATAGCCTTTGTAATCAACTTCTGCAAGCGCACGGATTATCGCTTCAAAATCCATATCCATTGAGAAGGGAATCTGATGGTTGTCATGCCATCTGTCATTATCGTGAACGTGAAGTGCGGCAAGGGCTCCGGTTTTACCGAGGGTATGTATCATTTCAACGGCGGTTGTGCCCAGTCCTTTCATCTCTGCGTGGCCAAGGTCAAGGCAGGCTACGAAATTCGGATCGTTTACCATTTCTATGTATTTTTTAAATTCATCGTGATGGCAGCAGGCTGAATAGCATGCCTCATCGCGCTCGTTGTTCCAGTCCCACATATTCTCGGTCGCGATCCTGACATTATGCTCCTTTGCAAAGGGAAGAAGCTGGTAATACATCTCAAGATTTTCCTCAATGGGAGCGAGATTCATAGGGTGGATAACACAAACGTCACCACCGGCAATAGCCGTGCATTCAATAGCGCGCTTCATATAATCGCGAATGGCAGGGCAGTAGGTAGGGAAGGGAGCGTGTGACTGATTGCAGTGGATTCCGTTATCTTCGCCTATCTTGCGTAATTTTTTTGCGAACTCGCGGTATTCATTTCCCGCAAGAGGATGATCTGTTGGCAAAATAACCTTGTTTGGCCAATCGTAATTTACCATTTTGAACATGGAAAAATCCCATGCATCAAAGCCCGCCTTTGCAATAAGCTCTACTGCGCGCTCCTCGCCGCATATATTTGCCGCTGAATTTATTTCGGTTGATATTTTCATCTTTTATCTCCGTTCTACTGCCCGTGGAAGGCTGTTAAAATTTATTTTCAAAAACATTCGTTAATTGAATTATACAGCAAATAAAAAATTTTATCAAGGGCTTTTTTGTTATATTTGAGCTGTGCTCGTTTTTGATTGACTTTTTGTGTCAAACGCTCAACTTATTACTAAATCGTTTCCGTTTTTTGCGTATAATTGACCGTTTTGCGCTTAAAAGTGTGAAAAACAAGCATTGTTTTAGTGTTGATTTGTCATTATTTCAAAAAACAATGGTCAATTTGCCAAAAATACTTGAAAAACGAAATTTGCGGTGGTATACTATGCTCGAAATGAGAGTGTTAAATTTTTAACAATTACTTCCGGCACGTGCAGAATTTGCCACCCGGTGAGTAAATGAATTTAACAAAACCAATAAGGAGAAATGTGAAAATGCAAACGATGCATCGAAAAACAGTTGATAGTGTAGAAAGCCTCGAAGAGGCACTTTGCCGCGTAAGATCGGCACAAAAGGTATTTGCAACCTATACCCAGGAGCAGGTTGATAAAATCTTCTTGGCGGCGGCATCTGCCGCAGACAAGGCAAGAATCTCTCTTGCAAAGCTCGCCGCCTCGGAAACCGGAATGGGCATCGTAGAGGACAAGGTGATCAAGAACCACTACGCAGCCGAGTACATTTACAATGCTTACAAGGAAACCAAAACCTGTGGCGTAATCGAGGAGGACAAGGCTTTCGGTATCAAAAAGATCGCAGAGCCTATCGGTGTTGTTGCCGCTGTTATCCCCACCACCAACCCCACCTCTACCGCAATCTTCAAGTGCTTGCTCGCACTCAAGACTCGTAATGCCATTATTATCAGCCCTCACCCCCGTGCAAAGAATTCAACTATTGCAGCCGCAAAGCTCGTTCTTGAAGCAGCAGTGGCGGCAGGCGCACCCGAAGGAATTATAGATTGGATAGACACACCTTCTCTTGATA
>CAYRJG010000047.1:13911-14526 GCA_964424525.1 uncultured Ruminococcus sp. | reverse complement strand
TACCGAGGAAGTTTACCATCTGGTTGCAGAGGGTTGCAAGGTGCTTTGCGGGAGCAGAGGTGATCTTACCGGTAACGCCGCCAAGTCCCTCCTGGATAGGCTGCTTGAGCGACCAACCTGCACAGTATCCAGTAAGCATAGAGAGGTCGTGAATGTGTATATCTGCATTTCTGTGAGCGTTTGCGATTTCATCATCGTAAACCTCGGAGAGCCAATAGTTTGCAGTAATCGCACCGGAGTTGTTAAGAATAAGACCGCCAACCGAATAAGTAACGGTGGAGTTTTCCTTAACTCGCCAGTCGGTAACCTTTACGTAGCTATCAACGATATCCTTGTAGTCAAGAATCGTGGACTTGATGTTACGCATCTTTTCATGCTGACGGCGGTAAAGGATGTATGCCTTTGCAACGTCATCATAGCCTGCCTGAATAAGAACAGACTCAACACTATCCTGGATATCCTCGACTGCAATATGGTGATCCTTGATTTTGGGTTCGAAATCGGCAGTTACCTTGAGTGCGAGAAAATCGATGATATTCTGGTTGTATTCCCTTTCCTGTGCGTCAAACGCAAGGGAGATTGCTTTTGCGATCTTCTGAAGATCAAAATCGGAAA
>CAYRJG010000047.1:0-13901 GCA_964424525.1 uncultured Ruminococcus sp. | reverse complement strand
CATCTCTTTTTAAGACTGTATACATTTCTCTTTCTCCTGTCGTTTTTTAGTGTTTAGTGAAATTAGCGAGCATATATAGTATAGTACATTCTAACTCACTTGTCAATAGAAAAAATCAAAATATTGTGTTTTTTTTGAAATTTGTTACAAGATATAGTGTTTTTGCCACTATTTTTGTGCATTTGTTCCTGTTGATAAAAGTTTCCGTTCATAATTTGTGCAACCGTTACATATAAATCAAATTTATATAGAAAATAATGGAAATTTTCGGTATTTTTCGCACCCAAAAACGAAAAAAAGCTCGGTCAAAATCAAATTTGACCGAGCCGTAAAACACAATATGTAGTTTTAAAGACACAATATGCAGTAGACTTTTACACAAGTGAACTCCGAGCGCAAAAGTGACAAAATCAAAGCTGAAAATGAAAATTAACCGCGCAAAGCAGCATTTGGAACATAGGGCTTTACTGCTGCAAGAAAAGCATTCATTTCGTCCTTGGAAAAAGGAGATAGTCCGGCAGGAGAGATTATCTCACCCGAATCCTTATACGTCTGAAGGAAGTAACGCTCTGCACCCTTTATCCATTCACCGATGCCGCGCATATCGTCAAGAGTATGAATACCGCGAACAAGAGTAGTGCGGAACTCGTATTCTATAGACGAGGTCAAGAGGAATGCAACGCTTTCCTCTATCGAAGATATATCAACATTCGCCTTGCCGACCGCATCAGCATAATTCTGCGGAGCAGCCTTAATATCCATAGCAACGTAATCAATAAGCTCATCAGCCATAAGAGCATAGATCATTTCCGGGCTTGTACCGTTTGTATCAAGCTTTATCGAAAAACCGAGCTCCTTTATTCTATATAATAAGGAAGGAAGATCGGCATTAAGCGTAGGCTCACCGCCCGAAATACATACCGCTGTAAGCTTTGGTCTTCTTCCTGCAAGAAATTCTACAAGCTCATCCTCGCTCATAATGCCGCGCGCTGTGGGCGAAAGTACAAGTGACGCATTATGACAGAACGGACAGCGGAAATTACATCCGCCAAGAAACACGGTAGCGGCAAGCTTACCGGGATAGTCGAGCAGCGTGAGTTTTTGAAGTCCTTGAATTACCATTGATTTTTCCTTTCGATTCAAACTAAAAACGCATTTTATTTAAAGATTACGGGCATCTTGAATGATGCTCGTATCAAAAGCGTCTATAAATATTATACTATATATACTCTCGTATGTCAAAAGGAATTTTTGTTAAATTTCATTTTCGTAAAAACCGACTAAATTTACTAAAAAAAACGAGTAAAATCGCACAAAAAACGCGACACGCCCCTTCCCTTGCGTATTTTTTGCCAATATTGGAAATACTAAATTCAACGGATACCGAGGGGGTATGGGATGCGAAGAAATTACGTCGAGATATGCGGTGTTGATACATCAAAGTTAAAGACATTATCAGAGGAGCGAAAGCGTGAGCTATTGAGAAAAACAAGAGATGGCGATACCTCTGCACGCGAGGAGCTTATAATAGGAAATCTCCGACTCGTGCTGAGCGTTATTGGAAAATTTTCAGCCAGGGGTGACAGCGCAAACGATCTTTTTCAAGTGGGATGCATCGGACTTATAAAGGCAATCGATAATTTTAATCTTGAGCTTGACGTGAAATTTTCAACCTATGCCGTGCCAATGATAATAGGTGAAATACGCCGTTATATGCGAGATAATAATTCAATACGCATATCGCGTTCTATGCGCGATCTTGCATACCGCGCACTTCAGGTCAAGGAGGAAATTCTGGCAACAAAAAAGCGAGATGCAACCCTCTCGGAGATTGCGGTAGCACTCGGAGAAAGCGAAAGCGCGGTTGGTGCCGCGATGGAGGCAATTGTTGAACCTGTATCACTTTACGAATCGGTATGGAACGATGGAAGCGATGATTCCATGTACGTAATAGACAAGCTTGCAAGTGAGGAAGACTCCGACGAGGCATGGGTGGAAAGCATCACCCTAAAGGAAGCTTTGAAAAAGCTCTCCGCACGCGAGATGAGTATAATATCACGCAGATTTTATAAAGGTAGAACGCAAATGGAAATAGCCGAGGAAATCGGCATAAGTCAAGCGCAGGTTTCAAGAATCGAAAAGGGCGCGATTGATAAGCTTCGAAAATATATGAAATAGAATAAAAATGAGCGCGGATAGCTCTTCAAGTAAGCTCCGCGCTCATTTTTATTCGGTTATCACAATAAAGGGATAACGTTTTTTGCCTTTATATAGCCTTTCCTTCTTTATCAAAGAGAGGAAGCGGTGCAAGATAGGTAATATCCTTGCGACCGATAGCGTCACCCTCGGCAAGCACCGTCATTTTGCCAACGATGGTGCCACCCGATTGAAGCACAAGGTTTTCAAGCGATGCAAGCGATCCGCCCGTGCTTATAACGTCATCGACTATGAGAACGCGCTTGCCGCGCATATAGTCGGCATCCTCACCGTCAATATAAAGAGTTTGTGCATTGGTTGTGGTGATAGACTGAGTTTCGCACTTGCGAACGTCTTTCATATAAAGCTTTACCGATTTGCGAGCAAGAACGTATCTATTCTTACCCGATAGGCGGCACATATCGCAGATAAGGGGAATGCCCTTGGATTCTGCGGTAATCATAACGTCATGCTCGGGTGCGAGCTTATTAAGCTCCTTTGCACAGTGCTCGGTGAGCTCCACGTCACCAAACATTACAAATGCCGCAATATTAAGCTCATCCGAAATAGGACAAAGCGGAAGATCGCGCTCAAGCCCTGCAATATTGATTCTGTATACCATAAGAAGCACCTCGTTTAAGATTTACTATCACTTATATTATACAATGCAATCGGTCAAAAATCAAGAAGCAGAGCCGATATTTCATTCTTTTTTGAAAAAACTTTGTTTTTATTTAGTAGTAGAAATCGTGACGCCCTATTGAGAAGGCGTACTGTCTGTTTTTCTCTATCCAGGATGCGCCGGTGCCTGAAGGAGCAAGAAAATAAAGAATATCTTCGGATACGGAAAATCCTTCAAGGCATATCTTTGCCGCCATAATACAGGTCGACGTAGGCGTGTTATAGATAGTGCCGTTTGCAACGGGAGAAAACTGAACACCGTATTTCTTGTCAAATATAACACCCCATATCGTGTTTGGATACGCAGAAGACCTTACTCGGTTGAGTATGATATTTCCAACAGCCAACTGCCCAATAAGCGGCTCTCCCCTGCTCTCTGCGCTTATAATTCGAGAGAGCCAATACACCGCATCCTCGGCATAATATTTATCTCCGCTTACAACCGCTTTTGCAGTGCCGCTCATCACAGCACCGCCCGAGGACTCACTGAAATTAAGCGAAAAAGCCTTTGCAAGAGCCGCGGCAGGAACGTACATTCGTCCGTCGCTGAGAATCACCGAGGGTGTTTTCGAAAAGAACACACGTCCCGATGCATAAAGCGCGTATGCGCCGTCGGAAACCGAAATATTATGACCTTGACCGGTTATCGTTATACGGCGCTGTGCCGAATTATATGATACCGTGCCCGAACCGACGGATTCGGAAAATCGTCTTATAGGTATGTAAACCTCGTCGTTAATACGCCTGCCTATATTCCCAAGATTACTCCCGTTATAGGAAACTGCTACCGTAGGATAATTCCAAGTTCCCTTTGCCGAAATGCTTCTTAACGCATACTCTGTTCGTTGCGTTCGCTCGTCAATCGAGCGTGAATAGGCGCTCACCTCGCTTCCACCCGACTCTGCCGGAGCCGCCGACGCGCTCACGCCAAACGAAAGCACGGTGGAAGACAATGCAAGTATAGCTGCAATTTTTAGTAATGCTTTTTTCATTTTTACTTTCCTTTCTTTTAAAATTTCTCTGCGGCAGACGCGCCGCAAACCATGAAAAACAACATAAAAATTCTATCACAAATTATACGCAAAATTCAATGATAGAAATATGGAATAAAAGGAAGATAAATCAAAAAAATATATTAAAATTCTATATTTATACTTCAATTACAAATAATCTCAAAAAAGAAGATTTTAACCAAAAATTCCATTTCAGGTTGGTTTTTGCGCGGGGGATTTTGAGATAAATTTTTCGTTCTTTGCGCCGCCGGCCGTAGTTGCCTACGGCAAGGCGGAAAACCAAGATTTTAACCAAAAATTCCATTTCAGGTTGGTTTTTGCGCGGGGGATTTTGAGATAAATTTTTCGTTCTTTGCGCCGCCGGCCGTAGTTGCCTACGGCAAGGCGGAAAAACGAGAAATTTAGCCAAAATCCACCCGCAAAAAAGAAAAAGAGGCGACACGAGGTCGCCCCTTCTTTTTGCAATCGTTTATACTTTGTTTTTGTTAAATTTTATTTGTTTTTAATGTGTGTTCGTTCTAAGAAATTCGTGAAATAATTTCTTCCGAATATTACTTATTAATAATTTGCATTTGCTACTGCGTAGCCGTACATAGCCTTTGCAAGAGCAACAGTGTTAGCATCAGCACCGTTTGCGGTAAGGAGAGCAACGTATCCTGCAAGAGTAAACTCTGCGGAAACGGGCTCGCCCTCAGCGGGAGTGACGGTAATAGTCATCTTTGCAAGGTTTGCAATAGCGGTTTGGTTGGTACGGATATATCCAAGAGTTGCATACTCGGTATCGGTTCCGGAATCAGCACCGGTAGAAAGCTTAACGGTTGCTGCCTTACCTGCTTCGGTAAGATCGAACTTGAAGCGAGGAGAGTAAGCCTCAACTATCAAGGATACGCCGGAAACGTAATCAGCAATAGCACTCATATCGGGAGCAACAAGCTCTTCATCGGTGGGAGCGATGATATAAGCGGAGTAGTTGGTTACGATATCAGCAACCTTAGCTGCTGCTGCGGTGTTATTTGCAAGAACACATCCGGTGTAAAGGTAGTTAGCAGCGTTAGCTGCAACAGCCTTAGCATCATCGGAGTAACCCTCGGTCTCAAGGATGTACCGGCAGTATGCAGGCATATTGATGGTGGTAGCAACGGTGTAGGTATTACCGCCGTAAGTGAAGGTAACGCCTGCAGTAGAGTCCTCTGCTGCACCGTTGATAAAGCCGGGCCATGCATCAACCATGGTGTAGTTTGCACCGTTGATGAGGTACTTAGTTGCAACGAAACTATTGTATCTTGCAAGTCTGTCACCGCGGAAATCAACTCCGGTAATCTCAATGCCCTCAACTACTTCGGGAATGAAGAGGTGATACTCAAAGTGAGTGGTAAGTCTGATGTTGAAGAGAAGCTCAACGTTTGCAATAGGAGTTACAGCGCCGCCCTCAACGGCAGTAAGAACATACTCGGTAACGCCCGAAGGAACGGTGAGATCCTTATCCCACTCTGCGGGAACGTAATCAAGCCAGCCGGGGATAAGAGTGCCGGCAGTCTTCATATCTGCGGGAACTACAGCAGTATTGCCGGGAAGAGCAACGTTTCTGCCGATTTCATTACCCTCTGCATCTTTCCAGATGATGGTAACGGGAGTCTCGTTAGAGGTCTTCTTTGCGAAGGTCTTGGTTTCGTTTACAACGACGGGAGCAAAGCTATCATCGGTATAAACCCAGCCCGAATCACCTGCTGTCTTATCGATCACCCAAGTAAGGGTGGTGTAGGTAACGTCCTTATCTGTGGGATCATCGTAAAGTGCGTAGCCGGAGACAAAGGTAACGTACTCATTGGTCTTACCGGTAAGGTAAACGCCCTCGCCGAGAATTACGGAACCAACAGTGTTGCTGGTGTAGTTCGAGTTAAGCTGAGGTGTAACGTCACCGTAGATATAGCTGTTGGTAATCTTAACGACTACGGGAGAAACGAGCGACTTAACAACGCCGCTCGAAGCGATAAGAAGGCAGTTATCAACGGTAACTGTTGCATCGCTATCGGTCGCTGCAACGCGACCGGAGTAGTTGATAAGACCGGAGCTGTGCTCGGTATAAATGGTAGCATTCTTAATGGTTGCATCAGCGCCTGAACATCTAAGGTCGATATAACCCATATTATCGGAGCCTGCGCCTACGTATACACCACCGTCAATGTAAAGCTCGGTGGTAGTAGAGTAACCGTGAACAAGAATGTTTGAGAAGGTTGTAAGAGAGGTATTGCCCTGTGCGTCGGTACCAAGAAGGGTAACCTTGGTATTGTTATTGTTGATGTTAAATATACCCGCAGATCCCGCACCGCTTCCATTAAAGCCGTTGCAGTAGATCTTACCGCCAACCTGAGAGGACTTAACGGTAATGTCTGCGCCGGAGTTAAGCTTGAATGCAGAATTTTTAACGTTCTTACCTACGCTCATATTCTTGAGGGTATATCCGTTAAGGTCAATAGTGATTGCCTTTGAAAGAGTGATAGTGGTATTATCCATATCAATATCATTCATAAAGGTAATAGTAGAGCCGGCATCTGCATTTGATACAGCGTTGGCAAGAGTAACGCCCGATCCGGTTGCAACGTAAACGAGCTTTCCGTCCTTGATATAGGTCATATCAAGAGTTGCAACCTCGTATACGGGCTCAAGGTCAATATAGCCAGCGGAAACGTCTTCCTCGGTAACGGTGGTAGTCTTGTCGATCATCTCATCGGTAGCGGTGTTCTTCCAACCCTTAAGGGTGTAGATAACGCCGTCATCACCTACGTAACCGGTGTAGGTGGGGTTGTAAAGATCGTAAAGATTAGAGAAAATAGCAACCTCTTCAAGGTAATAGTTTAAAGGGTGCTTAACGGTGAGATCTTCACAAGCGGGATAACAGTAGCATTCGTCCCAGATTACCTCAACGGTCCGACCTGCAGAGTTAACTACCTTGTAGATGCCCTCGGTAGTAGTGTCAACAGCGTATCCCTCGCCGCCAACGATTTCAGCAGTGTATTCACCTGCGTTGATGGTAACTATCTTGGAAACGGTAACAGGATCTGCTACGTTTGCAAGAAGAGTAACTGTGCCGTTAGTTTCAACAGCGTCAATAGCCTTAGCGAGGCTGTCGTACTTAACGTCGCCAACCTGTGCTACGGCAACGCCGAAGGGAACAGTATCCTCGGAGTAGAGGCTTGCATCCCAATCGTTAAGATTATCCTTTGCTGCAAGAACGGTCGCAAGGTTACCCTTGTAGTTGGTGTCAAAGAGACGGGTGATAACGTTATCGTACGCCGTCATATGATCGGAAGCGGCTGTTGCGGGCCAGTTTATACGAACCTCTTCATAGGACATATGAGGAGTATTGTTGTAATAGCCGGCGGTGAACGCCGTTCCACTCGAGTTTGTGGGCAGATTACCGCCCTCGTAGCTAAAGAAGTACTCGCCGTCAACGTAAACGTAGAGGTTTACGCTACGGACGGTTTCGGTAGCTACCGACTCCCAGATGAGAGTTACGTGAGTGAACTCGTAGGGGTTAACGTACATCTTGACATCGCCGCTCTTGTCGGAAAGATACGTGCCGTTCTCGTCATAAGAGAATACGAAGGGGTTCTGAGATGCCTTGCCGTAGTAAACCGAATCAAGAGTCGTGTCGCCCGCCATAAACGAACGAAGTTCAAGACTTACGTTACCCTGCCACTTTCCGGTGGGAGACATAATGTCAAAGTCGAATACGAGGAAGGGCCACTCATCAATATCGGTGCCGTTCTCGGAAAGCACGCCGGAGGTTGCATCAACGGAGGGACGGTTGGTCTTAGCTGTGAGACCTGCCGAGCGCTTACCGCCGTAACCGGTTCCGAAGTAAGGACCGGAGGAACCTACCTTAGGCGACTGCTGGTAGATGAGGTACTTATTACCGCTATCATCGGCGGAAACACCAACGGAAACGGTTCCTGTTCTACCGGATAATTGCCAGTCATAACCGGTGCTCGCGGGGTTAGCCGAGTTGTTTGCATCGATTGAATAACCGGCATCCAAGCCCTCAAACGTTCCTTCAGCAGTTACGTTAACGCCTGCAACCGTATCCGCGGAGGAAACAATTGCAATCGCACCGAACGCAAGAACCATCGTGAGAACTATGGCAAGAATTTTTGCTGTTCTTTTCATTGGAAATCATTCCTTTCTGAAATAAATTTTATAAGAATGCCCTTTTGCATTTGGGATACAATGCGCGAGCATAATTCTTATGCAAACATTTTATCATATATTAATATAAAGTTCAAGTGATTTTGTATAAATTTAAATTTTTTGTTAATTTAGGTAATCTAAAATATTTTCGTTTAGGCATTTTCAACAAAAAAAGCGTCGATATTGGGTGACCTATGATAAAACAGCTCACAAACTAAGTTTGATCATACGGTCAAGTGAAGTTTTGAATTTGGCAAAGGTGGCAAGCTTCACTGCATACGGGGTTGCCCGAAACGAGCGAAGTCGAGTTTTTGAGGTTCTCGGAGCAGCTTCACTTTCGCGTCAGCGAAAGCTTCACCCGTTGCTACCCGAAAGCAAATAAGTAGAAATTTTGAAAAATGTGAGCCGTTGCCAAAAGTTCGTACGAAAAATGTGAGCCGACACCAAAAGTTCGTACGAAAAATGTGATTTAATGCCAAAAATCCATTGACTTTTTTTAAAAAAATGTATATACTAAATACGGTGCAGTAAGATTTTTAAATCGGAGGTAATTAAATTGTACAGATTAGCTATCGAAGAGCTTTTCGAATGGAAAAGAAGCTCAAAACGAAAGCCGATGATTATTGAGGGAGCAAGACAGGTTGGAAAAACCTGGCTTATGCGCGAATTCGGAAATCAAGCCTACGAAAAAACCGTATATATAAATTTTGATTCCAATTCAAGAATGGCAGAGTTGTTTTCCGCCGATTTGGATATCAATAGGATCATTATGGGACTTGAGCTTTATTCCGACGTAAAAATCGACCCCGAAAATACGCTTATTATTTTTGACGAGGTGCAAGAGGTGCCGCGAGCTTTATCAAGTCTTAAATACTTCTACGAAAACGCACCCGAATATCACATAGTTTGCGCCGGAAGTCTGCTCGGTATTGCATTACACGAGGGAACATCATTTCCCGTTGGTAAGGTAGATTTTATAAACCTATATCCGCTTTCCTTCAAGGAATTCCTTATGGCTATGGGGAAAGAGAAATATGCAGACCTTATAAGCTCCTGCGATTATGAAATGATGAATGCCTTCAGTGCAGAGCTTATTGATTTATTAAAGCACTATTATTTCGTTGGCGGCATGCCGGAAGCGGTAATGTCATTTGCCGAGGAAAAAGATTTTAACAAGGTCCGTAGGATTCAAAAAAGGATTCTCGAAGCATACGAGCAGGATTTTTCTAAGCATGCTCCAAATGAAAGCGTGCCAAAGCTCCGCATGCTTTGGAAAAGCATACCTGCTCAGCTTGCCAAGGAAAACAAAAAATTCATTTACGGCTTGGTAAGAGAGGGTGCAAGAGCAAGAGAATACGAGGGCGCTATTATGTGGCTTTCCGACTGCGGTCTTGTGCATAAGGTGAGCCGCGTAAATACCGCACACCTGCCACTTGCTGCTTACGAGGATATGAAGGCATTCAAAATGTTCGTAGTTGACGTTGGATTGCTTGGATGCATGGTTGGTCTTAATCAAAGGATTTTGCTTGACGGCAACGGGCTTTTCTTAGAATTCAAGGGTGCGCTTACCGAACAATACGTGCTTCAACAGTTAATTACCGCACCGGATTTAAAGATTTATTATTATACTAACGAAGCCGGCACCTGCGAGATAGATTTTCTCGTAGACACGGGAGAAGCCATTATACCGGTTGAGGTAAAGGCGGAGGCTAATCTTCGTGCGAAATGTCTTAAGTCGTATATTGAAAAATTCGCTCCCGATATTGCCGTCAGAACCTCTATGGCAAATTATAAAAAGGAAGAAAAGCTCACTAACCTTCCGCTTTATGCTATCGAAAATCTGGCAAAAGCGGATTTAACTCATTCATAATCAAAATTTACAAAAGTCCATTTCCCAAAATTTAAAAAATATTGATTTTGGGAAATGGATGTGGTATAATAACCTCATGGGGTTCGCTCTTGTAAGGAGCGAACGCGTAGGCTATGCCTACAAAAATCGAAGATTTTTCCATGAGAACATTGGCATAACACAGGTCGCGTTGCGACGCGACTACAAAGGCTGTGCCTTTGCACAAGCCGATAACAGCTTGTGTTACTGTGCTTATGGTACAATAATATTGCGAGGTGATTTTTATGAAACTGGTCGAAAGAAAACAATACTTAGATAAAATGATTGGCGTTATCGGAACTCCCGATATTAAAGTGCTGACGGGCGTAAGACGTTCCGGCAAATCCAAGCTACTCGAAGCATTCAAAGCCTATGTGCAAAAAAGCACTCCCGACGCTAATATTATCCACATCAATTTTAATCTATCTAAATATGACAATCTAAAAGAATACAAGGCTCTTAACGAATATATCGAAAACGGTTACGTAGAGGGCAAAAACAATTTCGTTCTAATTGACGAAATTCAGATGTGCGACAACTTTGAACTGTGCATAAATAATCTGCACGCAACAGAACTGTACGATATTTATATCACGGGCTCTAATGCTTTTCTGCTCAGTTCGGACTTGGCGACACTCTTTACCGGCAGAACGTTTGAAATCAAGGTTTACCCGTTCTCCTTTGCCGAATACGTAAACTATTTCGGGATGACAAACCAATATACCGCTTTTGATAACTATATGCTTGAAGGCGGTATGTCCGGTTCGTATTTATATAAAGAGAGCGAGGATAAATACGATTATATTGAAACAGTATTTGATACGTTGATTTTGAGAGATATACGTCAAAAGTATAATATCAAAAATCCCGCCTTAATGGATAGAATTTCAGGGTTCTTGATGGATAACGTATCCAACTTGACCTCGGCAAGAAGCATTACGGACACCCTCACATCTAACAAGGATAAAATCAACCATAAGACGGTCAGCAACTATCTGAATTACCTTTGCAACGCCTTTGCCTTTTATAAGCTCCGCAGATATGATATTAAAGGCAAAAAATATCTTACCTCTAACGATAAGTATTATTTGAGCGACCACACCTTCCGCTATGCCAAGCTCGGCACGAAAAACATGGACTACGGCAGAGTGATTGAAAATATTGTTGCGATGGAATTGCTCCGACGCGGCTACGAGGTATATGTGGGTATTTTATATAAAAAAGAAATTGACTTTGTCGCCCTAAAAAGAAATGAGAAAATTTACATTCAGGTTTCCGACAATATAACGCATCCCGATACTTTCAGTCGAGAAGTGGAGCCTTTGCTAAAAATCAAAGATGCCTATCCCAAAATGGCGATAGCAAGAACAAGAAATCCCGAATATCAATATGAGGGCGTTAAAATTGTCGATGTGGCGGATTGGCTGCTGAACAAATAGTCATTTCCCAAAAATAAAAAAATATTGATTTTGGGAAATGGATGCGGTATACCGAAATAGAATAAAAAGCTCACTTTTAGATAAATAAGGGTAGCTCAAGTTTTTTGTACTTGAGCTACCCTCTTCTTTTTGCAATCGTTTATACTTTGTTTTGTTCGTTTATTAGTTATTGTTTATTTTTGGTAGTTTCCTCGATTTGTCGAGGAATTAAAAATAATATTTTACCGGAATATTACTTTATCAATACTGAACGTCAGCCTTCACGTAGCCGTAAAGACCTTCAAGAAGAGCAACCGCATTCTCGTAACCTGCTACACCGTCAAGAGCGTAGATGTAGTTACCGAGAGTGTAGGTAAGCGTTGTGACTGTTCCGTTATCATCAACGGTAACCTTAACCTTATTGAAGGTACCGATCGACTGACCGCCGGAGGTCTGGATATAACCGGTTGCAGTTGAAGAATCTGTATTAAGCGTAACGGTTACACCGTCTGCATACGCAGCATCAGTAAGGTTAAATCTGAACATAGGAGTAGTGTCGTTAATAACAACCTGAACGCTTTCTACGTAAGTGCTCATAGCAGTAGTGTCAGCTGCTACAACATCAGCCTCGTCTACAGCATTAATATAGGAAGAATTGTTTGCAAGAATTTCCTTGAGTGCGGTGGTAACAGCGGTGTCAGCAGTTCCTCTGAGAGTTGCTGCAGCAACGATGTAGTTTGTAGCGTTAACTACAAGCTTCTTAGCGTCTTCGCTGTAGTCATAAGCGGGATCAAGAACCGTGCTAGCATACTTCGCCATGTTGGTGGTTGCAGTATAGCTATAGCTCTCACCCTCGTACTCAAATACAACGGAAGCATCCCAGTTCGCGGTAGCAGCGGAAATAACACCGGGCCATACGCTCATGCTCTTGTATGCTGCGCCGTTAAGAGTTACGTTAGAGAGGCTAGAAGTTCTGTCGGTTGATCCGATAGCTGCAGAAACGAAGGTGATTCCCTCGCCTGCTGCAGGGAAATAGAATACAGTCTGGTTATGGGACTGAACTCTGATACTGAAGAGCATCGCAACGTTAGCAATAGGCTTATATACATCCTCTTTTGCTACGATGGTATACTCGGTTGCATCTGCGGGAATGCTGAGAGAGGTCTCCCACTCACCGTAGGTGTAACCTACCCAGTTCTCAACAAGAGTACCAAGAATGGGGTAATCAAGATCCGAGGGAACTTGTACGGTTGTGCCGGGGAGTGCTTCGCTCGTGCCCATAACGGTGCCATCGGGAGTTGTCCAGGTTACGATAATGGTTTTAAGCGAATCCTCAGCAACATACTTATTATAGCTATAGGTGGTAGGATGGCTTACGATATCAAAGGAGGATGCAGCGAATGCTCCGTCGGTTACCGTATAAGTGTTGTACACAAGATCTACGTCCTTGGTTGACTCAAAGTCATAGTATGCAAGTCCGTCAGCAAGTACAACGTTCGATGCAAGCTCACCGTTGATGTAGTTACCCTCACCGAGAGTTACGTAACCTGCGGTCTCACCGGAGTAAACGCCGGTAGGATTAATGTTACCCTTAATGAAGCAATTGGTGATAGTAAACTCAAGCTCCTTGAAGGAGTAGGTAGCAACAGCACCAATGATAACGCAGTTATCTACGTTAGCGTAAGAGGTGATCACATCGGAAGCTGCCGCATATCTGCCGTTCAAGTAGAAGATACAACCCGAAGGATCGTAGAAGAGTGCTTTCTTCGCGGTGAAGTTAAGATCGCCCTGAAGCTGAATGAAGCCGGAGTTATCTACTCTGGTTCTGTAGTATTCACCGCCGTTGATGTTAAGGGTACAGGAGTTACTCCATGCCTGAACAACGGTAGGACCGTAAACACGAAGTGTGGTATTACCCTCGGCGTCGGCACCGATGATGTTGATTACAACGTTATTAGCCCCAGTAGTAATAACGGGGTTACCGCCCGATCCACTCGCGCCGGCAAACACCTTAGCGCCCTCTACAGAGGAGGTAAGAGTGAAGCCCTCGGTGGTAGAAACACTGAAGTAGCCTCCGCCCGACTTTGTGCCGGTCTGAGTTACGTTAAGAGTCTTACCGTTAAGGTCAATCGTTATTGCCTTATTGATGGTGATATTGCCGGAATCTGCATAGTCGACGAGAAGCTTAATGGTTGAGCCTGCATCTGCTGCCGCAAATACTGTCTGAAGGGTTGTGCCCTCGTATGCGTACTTGGTTTCGCCGCCTGCAACGTACTCAAACACCTTTTCTGCGACTCTTACGGTATATTCTGTGTCGGAAGAATCAATAGTATATCCTTCGGTAACAGTAAGATTAGCGGTAAAGCCGTTCTTAACGATAGTAACCGCACCCGATACTCCAACGGGAGGAACTACGTTTGCAAGAAGAGTTACAGTGCCGTCTGCTGCTGCAATAGCCTCAGCAAGGTCGGTGTAAGTAACGTCACCAACCTGTGCAACGGGAACGCCTGCGGGCAT
>CAYRJG010000046.1:0-14727 GCA_964424525.1 uncultured Ruminococcus sp. | reverse complement strand
CACGTGCAGCGGCAACCTCAATAACGGCACTTGCCTGACCGCGACCGATACCCTTTGTTTCACGAGTAATACATATAGAACCGCCGCCGATACCTATTTTGATAAAGTCAGCACCTGCGTCTGCAAGGAAGCGGAAGCCTTCTCTGTCAACTATGTTACCTGCACCGATTTTAACCTTATCACCGTACTTTTGGCGTACAAATTCGAGAGTCTTCTTCTGCCATACGGTATAACCCTCGGATGAATCTATGCAAAGAACATCTGCTCCTGCCTCAACGAGTGCGGGAATTCTCTCTTCATAGTCACGGGTATTAACACCTGCACCTACAACGTAGCTCTTGTTTGCATCAAGAAGCTCCTGGGGGTTTTCTTTATGCTGTGCATAGTCCTTACGGAATACGAAATACTTAAGCTTGCCCTTCTTATCAACGATGGGAAGGGAGTTGAGCTTATTATCCCAAATAATATCGTTTGCTTCCTTGAGAGTTGTTCCCTCTGGCGCGGTAATGAGATCCTTGAGGGGAGTCATGAAGTTTTTAACCTTCTCATCGGTAGACATACGCGAAATGCGGTAATCTCTGCCGGTTACAATACCGAGAAGCTTACCGTGAGCCGTTCCGTCATCGGTAACAGCCATAGTGTTATGACCGTTCTCCTCAACGAGCGCAAGAACGTCGGCAAGGGTGCTTTCGGGAGTGAGGTTAGAATCACTTACAACAAAGCCTGCCTTATAGTTCTTAACTCTTGCGACCATAGCCGCCTCATCCTCAATAGTCTGATTTCCGTAAATGAAGGCAACTCCGCCCTCTTTAGCAAGAGCGATAGCCATAGTATCATCGGAAACCGACTGCATTATAGCAGATACCATAGGGATATTCATCATAAGAGGGCACTCTTCTTTGCCCTTTTTGTATTTTACAAGAGGGGTACGAAGAGAAACATTTGCAGGAACGCATCTCTCATCGGTATATCCGGGGATAAGGAGATATTCACTAAAGGTGTGTGAAGGTTCAGTTAAATAGGTAGCCATTTTTCATCCTCACTTTTAAACTTTTAAATTATTAAGGTATATTCTAACACAACTCAATCGGTATGTCAATATCAATGCTCAAATATTTTTTTAGTTGTTATAATCTATAACCTTTATATATTCTATAACGGGCTTATCCTCGTTCTTTTCAACGGTGCCGTTACCAAGATACTGCCAAACCTGATACTTTGGCATTCCGTAAGTTGGATCAATAGAGGTATCGTTATAATAGTCTGCATAAGCGGTTTTCGGGAAAACCGTTTCCGTTATCTCGTCAATAACGTCAAGGCCCTCAATAACATATCCGAAAGCGGCATAATTTCCGTCAAGGCTTGAGCGAGCATCTGCATTACAGATAAAGAACTGGCTGGATGCCGAATTATTATCATTCGATCGCGCCATAGAGATAACACCCTTTATATGCTGGATGTCGTTTTTATGTCCGTTATTGTCAAACTCACCGAAAATCTCCTCTTCCGAGCCGCCCGAGCCGTTACCATCGGGGTCGCCGCCCTGAATCATAAAGTCGGTGATAACTCTGTGGAAGGTAAGTCCGTCATAGAAGCCGGATTTTACAAGCTTTAAAAAGTTTGCAACGGTAATAGGTGCTGTCGTTGCATCAAGGAGTATTACAACCTTTCCAAAGTCGCGAACACTCATCTCGACGTAGGAGATATCTCTACCCTCAATATCACGGGTTTCGGCATATTCACAAGCTCCGCCGTTACACGAGGTAAGGCTCATGGGAATGGCTGCGACAAGCGCAATAGCAAGTATCAGTGAAATAATTCTTTTCATTTTGTTTTCCTTTGATTTTATTTTTTGCGGATATCCGCTTTTTATCACATTTATTAAATATTCTGCGTTATGAACATCTCAACCGCGCGAAATCCGCCAACACCGCCCGCCTTTGACTCGGAATCAAGTCTGACAAGCGAGGTGAGCGACTCGGCAAGACGAGCCGTTCCAATCTTTTTCGCCGCGCCCATATAAAGTTTCAGGCGGTAGGGGTGAAAATTCATAATGGTTTCTATATCTTTTGACTCGCGCCCCTCATCCATAAGAAGCGATATAGAGAGAAGGTCACTGTACACCCTTGAGAGCTGTGCAATTGCCGCTTGCGGATCTACCCTGTTCTGCTTCATATCCATAAGTGCGAGAAACGCCTTCTCAACGTTCTTTTCGATTATGGCGTTGGATATTGCAAACGCATCACACTCAACGGTTGCCGCACAGGTTTCGATAACGTCATAGGGCGTGATATATTTTCTGCCGTTTGCCTTTGCCCAAGCGCAGAGCTTGATTACCTCCTCGCGCAGCATCTGCATAGAGTGACCGACGCGAAAAAGCATTGTATTCAGCGTTTCCATATCAACACCGAGCCCCTCGGACTCAAAATGACGCTTGAGCCAGGCAAGAAGCTGTGGGTCGGTAGATTTCTCAAAAGTTAGTATATCAAAGCCGGATGCAAGCCTTGCATAGAGTTTAGAAGGCCTTTTGTCGGTACCCGTGTCGAATCCTTCGGCATTTGCAGTAATCAAAACGACCGCATAAGGATAATCCTCTTTTTCACAAGCAAGCTCCTCAAGCTTCTTTATTTCGCCTTCCTTTATTTTGTCAAGGTCAGCGTGCCGCCACTCGATAAGCTTATAATCGGCCATCATAGGAGGAGCATAAACCGCTTCGTAAAGAGAAGCCATATCCATATCCGACCCGTCAAAAACGGTATGGTTGAAGGTTGCAAACGCATCATCGGGCACTGCGATTTTCTGCATTTCAATACGGTAATAGCGCTTGAGGTATTCCTCCTCACCCGCAAAGATGTAAAAGCCTTGGATCTTACCGTCACGGAGCCGCAGCTTAAAGTCATTAATATTCATTTTTTGCTCCGTTTTCGGGATTTTTGTCTTTAGTCCTCGTTGGCGATTATTCTCATAAGAACGCGCTTTTTTGCACCGCCAATATTCATTTCGTAAATAATTGAGAGATTTCCGCCATCCCGTGTAAGATTATTGCGTATTTTTTTGGTACTTATCTCGGTATCAAAGCTATACGGTGGCATCTTATAGAGAGTTTTTTCGGAGTATCCCTCCTTAAAATGAAAGTCCGATTCTATTGCACCGCGGCGAATAACCGATATCTCATCCTCGGATACAATTATGTCCGACACTATTTTACCGCCCTCACTCATCTCGGCGTAGGAAATATCAATACTTTTTTCGTCTATTTTGAAAAACGCATCATACTCTGCCTCGCATCTTTCGGAGTCTACCGCAAGACCCTCATCCGAAAGCTCCTCTATTACAGAGATAACCTTGATTTTCTTTTCTTTTATAATTGCCACAAAAACCTTCCTTGTAAAAAATGTTGCCACCCGAAATTGTAAGGACTACATTTTCGAGTCGCAACAGTACTTTTTCGCGGAATCACAGCGACTCACAAAGTAGTCACTTATTCCTTTTTTTCATATTATATTCACTGCGGGGGTTAATAAACTCGCGCCAGTTAAGGCTTCCCGCCTCAAGCGCGGTAACGAGAACCTCGGCAGTTGCAATATTGGTTGCAAGAGGAATATTGTGAACGTCACAAAGGCGCAGAAGATTAGCTTCTGCCTCGGAAACCTCTTTTGAGGGGTCTGTGCTTCTGAAATAAAAGACGAGGTCAATCTCGTTATACGATATCTTTGCGGCTATCTGCTCGGTACCGCCGAACTTTCCGGAAAGAAATGTTTCTATTTCAAGGCCTGTCGCATCGGATATATATTTTCCCGTGGTATGCGTTGCACATAGGTGGTGGCGGCTCAAAATTCCGCAGTATGCGATGCAGAACTGCGCCATAAGTTCTTTTTTGTTGTTTTCGGCTATTATTGCAATATCCATAGCACTCGTCCTTTCCGCACTCAGGCATTTAATTAGGTATTAATTGTCTAAAATTCGCGCGTATAACGCCTACACGCGTATAGTTTTACCTTTATAGTATAACATTTTTATAGGGTTTTGTCAATCCGATAGATGTAATTTTTAAAACTTTTACAAAGTGGAACAGTAAAAACTAAATAATTAACGTATTTTCGCAAAATAATTCAAAAAGAGATAAAAAAGTTGTATTTTTAATCAAAATAGTTATTGTAAAAACAAAATAAATATGTTAGAATTATATCTTGTAGGCATTTATTTTTGATAAATATTTCATTGTATATAAACACAGAGGACAAAAAAATGAAAAAATTCAGAAAGATAGGCGTTCTTACATCGGGCGGTGACGCACCCGGAATGAATGCAGCTGTAAGAGCTGTAGTTCGTACTGCAATCAATAACGGAGTTGAGGTTGTTGGAATATATCGCGGTTATTCGGGACTTATTTGCGGAGATATTAAGCCGCTTGAGCTTCGTGACGTATCTAATATTATTAACAAGGGCGGAACGATTCTTTACTCGGACAGATGCCCCGAATTCAAAACTCCCGCAGGTATGGCAAAGGCACTCAAGACCTGCCATGAAAACGCAATAGACGGTATAGTTGCCATCGGCGGTGACGGAACATTCCGCGGTGCTACCGACCTTACCGCGCACGGAATTCCCTGCGTAGGTATTCCCGCAACTATCGATAACGATATATCATCAACCGATGCTTCAATCGGTTATGACACTGCGATGAACACGGTAATCGAGCTTGCCGACAAGCTTCGTGACACCTGCGAATCCCACGCTCGCTGCAACGTTATTGAAGTTATGGGCAGAGGTGCCGGAGATATCGCCCTCAGTGCAGGAATTGCATCGGGTGCTACCGCAGTAGTTATTCCCGAAAACCGTATAAGTGCCGAGGAGGTCTGCGATAAGATTTCCGCTTCAAGAAAACTTGGCAAGCGTAACTTTATAGTTATGGTTTCCGAGGGTTGCGGCTCTGATTGCGGTCCCGAACTTGCAAGCACGATTCAGGAAAAGACCGGTGTTGATACCAAGTTTGCTCGCCTTGCTCACGTTGTAAGAGGCGGAAACCCCAATCTTCAGGACAGAGTACTTGCATCAAAGATGGGTGTTTTTGCAGTTAACGAGCTTCTTCAGGGCAATTCCAACATAGTTATTTGCATCCGCAACGGTGACATTTGCTACCGTGACATAAACTACGCGCTCAATCTTGACCATATGTATAAGGGCAAGACCGAGAAGCTCAAGCTCGATTCCTTTGACGATGCAACTATTGCTAAAATGAAGGAAGAGGTTGAGGAGCGCCGAGTTGAAATGCAACGACTCTTCGACGTTGCAACAACTATTTCGCTATAATTAAATAAATCATAATTTTGTACGGGGTTGAGCTTTCTCTGCCCCGTATTTATTTTTCGTGAGTATACGAATCTGTAAAAAAGACAAAAAAACCACCGCAAATTGCTATTGACGAAAAGTGATATATCGTATATAATTTTTATATAAATTTTCCCAAAAAGGAGATATTATTAATGAAAAAAATAGGTTTTATTGATTACTATCTTTCCGAGTGGCATGCAAACAATTATCCCATCTGGATGAAAGAAGCGGCAGAAAAACTCGGTCTTGAATATAAAATAGCCTACGCTTGGGCAGAAAAATCCCCCTCTCCGCTTGACGGAATTACAAGCGAGGAGTGGTGCAAAAGCTTTGGTGTAGAACTGTGCGAAAGCATAGAAGAGCTTTGTGAAAAGAGCGATTATATAGTTATCCTTGCTCCTTCCGACCCCGATAAGCATCTCGAATATGCAGAGCGCGCACTCAAATTCGGAAAGCCCACCTATATTGACAAAACCTTTGCCCCGGATTTAAAGACGGCCGAGAAAATTTTTGAGTTAGGCAAAAAATACGGCGCGCCATTTTTCTCCTCCTCTGCGCTCCGATATGCGACAGAGCTTGAGCCGCTTGCAGGCAAGTGCGAAAAGGTTTCGATCAAGGGCGGCGGCAGCAATCCCGAGGAATATATTATACACCAGATCGAAATGCTTGTTAAATGCATTGGAACGGGTGCGAAAGATATTAAAGTCACCAAGCAGGATAACACTTTGCAAATTGAGGCTATCTATCCCGACGAAAGGTGCGGCGAATTGTTGTTCGAAGACGATTTTTATGATTTCATCATATCAGCAAAAACTCACACGGGTAACACCTTTGATGCAAAAATAGAATCTCCGTTCTTCAAAAATCTCATTGAGAATATTCTCACCTTTTTTGATTGCGGAATCCTCCCGTTTGACTCTGCCGAAACGCTTGAGGTAATGAAAATACGAGAGATGTTTATTCGAAAAATGAATGAACAGTAGAAATCAAAACCACGCGTTGAACGCGTGGTATGCACTGGCCCTTCAAGGGCATAATACTGGCAGAGCCTAAAGGCTCGTTGAAGAATCCGCCAACCGCAAATATTTCTCAGGCAGCCGCTCAAGCGGCTGCCTTTTTATGCCTCGGAGTTCTTGCTACCCGTAAACGGGTCAATATATTCTTTAAATGTTAATTGGTCACTTATTATGTCTTCATGTAATTGGTTCTTTACATACTCTTTTATCGCTTTCTCGTTTCGACCGACCGTATCCACATAGTACCCTCTGCACCAAAAATGTCGGTTTCCATATTTAGTTTTGGTTGGCGGACCAACTCTATTATACCACAAGGAGGAATACTTGTATCTGAAGATCTTTAATTCCACCACTTCAAGTGGTGGTTTATTTTCGCTTAAGGCTACAACAAAAACGATGCTCCAAAGCGAGGAGCATCGTTTTTCAATTTTATAAAATTACACTACTCTCAAACTTATGGGCGATGTTTCAGCAGGAGAAAAAGTTTGAGTCCCTTATAAAATTACACTACTCTCAAACTCCGTTTCGTTGTTTGGTGTACGATATAAAGTTTGAGTCCCTTATAAAATTACACTACTCTCAAACATGTGGATTGTATAGATGGTTTTTTTTACTGTTTGAGTCCCTTATAAAATTACACTACTCTCAAACTCCGTCAAAAACCAAATCGTCAACATACGGGTTTGAGTCCCTTATAAAATTACACTACTCTCAAACTAAATAACTTTGCATTTTTTCTATTTATGCGTTTGAGTCCCTTATAAAATTACACTACTCTCAAACCTCAAATCAACATTTGAGAAACAATACTACGAATTGCAGAAAGCAATGTAAAGGAATGTACAATCTATATTATACCATACAAAACGAAAAAATCAAGTCAAAATTCGCACAAATCCGAATCAACTATGTATCTCTTCGTGTTCTGCAAAGCAGAAAGCGACGAACTTTCAAGCAAAATGACCTTGAAATCGTGAAGGCAGACGCTTTCAAGAAAACGTTCCATTTCCTCATCCGAAAAATACGTTCTCATATTTATCATAATAAACAATCTGTCTTTATCTAACTCACGCACAAGCTCCATATAAGAAAACACTTTTTCAAGAGAGTCCTTCGCGTTTTCTTCAATTTCAGGAGAAAGCGCCTTAATAATAGTTCCGATGCTGAGCTTTGTGCAGTCAATCTCAAATGGAAAATCCTCGGCAAGCTGAAAAACGTATCTTTCTATCTTTCCTAGCAATTCTCCCGTTTCGTGATAATTTTCTGCAAGCAATGCCTTTTGTTCTAAGGTGGTATATAATTTCGTCAAAAGGCTTTTTCGATTGATTTGAAACGGCGCAAACTGTATGGTTACGTCTGCGTATCTGCTGAACTCAACCGGTTTATCCAAAATTGACAATACCCAATTTCCACGCGCGCCATCTGCCTGTAACATAATATTGTTTACCATATCAAAAAATAATTTTTTGTTTTCAACAACAAGCTCGTTAACGCAGCCATCGCAAAACCGTAGTATATGCCCCATATCCTTGTATATCAATTTCATAATATAATCAACCTTTCATCGCTTTCTATTACCTCGCTGTGATGTTCTCCCGTGATATATTCCATTCCCGCAAACTGTTTTTCGGTCACGGTCATAACCTGAACGATGCCATCCGTCGGGCGATTTTTTCTTATCACCTCCAAAACTGCGTTTCCGGCACTGGGGGTTAACAACATTCGGCAATAAACCGATTCCTGCATCATCAAAAACCCATTTTTGATTAGCAGCTTGTGAAATTTTCGGTATTCACGCTTATTTTCAAGCGTTTCAGTGGGAAGGTCGAAAAACACTAAAACTCTCATAAAACGATAACTCATAACGAATAAAATTGTATCAACGAAAGGTCACCTTCGTTTAGGGCATCAAAAACACTTCTGCAATAATATTTAACAGCATTCAAAACCGTTTGCTTGGTTTGATTAATTGTAACCGTTTCGTTGAGAATATTGACGAGCATATGCTTCTCATCACTTGTAAAATCGGTAAAATTCATTCCTTTTACCTTACGATCGATCAATACACGAAACGGCTCCATCAAATCACAGCTTAAATTGAAATGGTTGAACATATTGTCATGAAAAATACCAAGCTGGGTTAAATATCCATGCGCCACAATCTCGCGATTAAACGCCGACAGAATAATGCTGTAACCGTAATTGAGCGCGGCATTTGTGATATTCTCTTCGCTCCTTGTGAAATCCATTCCGAAAAGCGCGTTGAAGTACACCTTAGCAGCGTGTCCCTCTCGGTTGGTAGCATCATGCGACTCTATTTGGAACAAATAGCTTCGCAATAAAGCCGCCTCGTTGGCTTTTTCAAGCTCCTCCAAAAAATCCGCTTGTTTTCGAATCTTCTCGGCAACGATATCAGCCCAGACCACACCTTTCAAATCAGTGCTCCATGCAATTTGTGCCTTGATTTTCCGAGAGCAATCGTAAGAATTATAATACGGAACAAGCTCAGCATTGGGCGTTCGCTTGACATCGCAAAATATCACACGTATTTTCTTTTCGGTAAGCGCCTCAAGCAAGCACCCCGTTAAAGACACTGCCGGATTTTCGATGAGCAATATAGCAATCTCGTCAAGGAATATCTTTTTGGTTTCCTCAGCGCGAACAACCATAAAGCCCATTTTATAATCCAGCTTACACCGCGACGTTATAATGACCGTTCTCCAGCTCATAACAGTTCAAGAAGATTATCGGAAATCGTTTCAAAAAGTCCAGAGGCAGATTGGTCGATAATACGAACGTCGGTATAATTCTTTTTCCAATTTGAAAGTGACGAAGAGAGGGCAGCAACACCGGCAGACGTTGCACCTCCAATTTCAGTAAGATCTGCCTTGATAGCTCGACCGAAAAGTCCTTGGATCGCCAATAGCACCATCGCTTGTTTGTCTGGCGAAAGAGCCTTGAACCTTTCTTTTCCCTTAACAAGCGTTTCGCACGGATTGGCGGGACGGTATACGTACGGCTTAGATTGCAGTTTTTGGATATATACGTCATATAATTCCATATTCTTGTCGCCTGAAATTCCGTCATGTTTTTCGCTGAAAACGATGCTTGGATTCTTCTTCGTTTTGTTTGCAAAGGATTCAAGACGCTTTACGTAAACTTCGATATCCAAAGACGTTTTAAATGCAGTCAAAGAGGAAACGCCTATTTTAGCACCACCGGTTGATTTTCCCGTTATGCACACTTTGAAGCCGTTCAAGGAAAGAACCGTATTGATTTTAATTATACGCCTATTCAACAAAAATTCTACGTTTTCTACCGGCTTATTCACGATTTGAGAAATCGTCCGAGTCGCATATTCAGTAGCAAAAGCTTCATCACTCATAAATCTATTGGCATATAAAAGTTCAACGGGCATTATCATAACATCACTCTTTTTAGCAACCCTGTACCTTACCACAGAAAAGAACGTAGCCGTGGATTTGTTATATCCTCCGTAAATTTCTGTAGGAAGCTCTTTTTTTAGTGGCACAAGTCCACTTGCGGCAGAAACAGGCATTTGGTCAAAGAAACCGCCCTTTCTGCAAAATGCATATTTCGTCATATGCACGGTATTCTTTCTAACGGTAGTTACAACACGATCCTTGTCCGAAACACCATTCCAAACGGTTTTATCACCGCATATTACAGGTCTTGTAAATACGATCTCAGGCTTGATACTATAATGATTGGTTGCCCTCCAAAAGCATCGGCTGAATTTTGAGTGCCATACATTACCTACAACAATATTCAGATACGCATCCTTTGCGTGATGCAGGTCATTGACAACTCTTGATTTCACAACATCAAACGTTTGTCTAAACTCCGAAACAAGTCCCGCCTTTACGCAAATGATTTCTGTGTTTGGGTAAAGCTCCTTCAACAGCGTTGCAACGGCTTTTGTGGATTGTCTTGTTTCCACAAGCTGACGATTGATAAACTCGTATTTTTCTTCTTCGGTAAAATGAGATTTTCTTGTTAAACGCTTGAATTTTTCATCACTCAACAAACCAATCTTATTAAGCCGAGTCCACAATTCCACCATTTTTTCCTGAATTGATGGTTCGATTGGATAACTGTCGCTCTTGTCTCCGTTTGCTTTGGAATCGACCAGTATTTTGTTATTGATAACACTGTCATCCTTTACAAAGCTACGGGGATAAATATGCTCTATATTGTATGTACCGTCACCGCTCATAACCGAATTGATATCAATACTCTTGCCGGTATACAAACACTTTCCGAGCTGAATAAAATAAAGGAAAAGCTTATCGCTCTGGAGCTTATTGTGTGCATCAGCGCCAAGTTCTTCAAGTTGTTTACTCAAAGCGCGGGTATCTTCGTCCTTAACTTTTTCATAAAGTTCTTGAATTTGCTGAAAACGGGACGACGTTCTCTTGCCTTTTTGTTCCTCGTTTGCTCCGCGCGCCATTTCGATAAAAATTCTTTCTGGGGCGCGTCCCTGAACCTTGACCACATCCTTTAAAATATCGAGTGTACGAATAATGGGACGCTTGACTGCATTGGAAACGGACATTTCATCAAGTCTATCAGAAACGCTCTTTCGATGAACACAGTAATATTCCCGAACAATTTCATCTACGGTATTCTTAAAATCATATTTATCGGACAAAAGCTGCATAAGATTACAGTTCGTTTCCCACATTGCCCGAAGAATGGACGAATATACCTCTCCCGTTTGAGTGTCAACGCCCGAAATACCGCACAAGAACCTGCGCGATAACCTTCCAAAATTCTTAAACTTTAAACCGGAAATATATAATATCTCTTTTTCGGGAAGATGGGAAAATTCGCGTCGAACCCAAGAACAGAACCTCAGCTTATCTTCGGAATAAGTAGCTCGATTGATAATTCTTTCCACGTCAGAGTATGTCAACAAACCGCATTTTACAAGATTTTTGAACTGCAAAAACGGAGCAAGCGATGATTTTACCGTAATATCTATTCCGGATAAAATATCGTTGGCATTTATATAATTATTTGCAAGAAGATATTCTCGGATTCGCTTAGGCGTAACCTTGCTTGCCTGCATAAACACATGGTTATAAATACTTTGCTTAACCGAAACAGGAATTTCATTTCCGTTGATTTTAATATTATTGATTTCGTTGAGTACCTCGAACGCGCAATAAATCAAAGAATTCTTGGGAAGTACGTCCTCGCCCGGCAAGTACGCACAAGAGTTTGTCATTCTTGCGATAAATTCATTTTCACTTGCATCAAGGTCTACGATTCTATCAAAATTCCAAGGATAAATTTTCCCCTCAGCCTTGCGAACCATCCAATGATTGTATTTAAGGATACTCTTTTCCTTCAACGGTCCCACGTAATACGGAACTCTGAACTCGAAAACCGAAAGAATTTTCTCCGTTACGCTGATTCCGTCAGAATCTCTATCGCTTAGAAAGGGTAAATAATTTTTCGCGTTTTCAAGAAGCTTATTCAGCTCATACCAATAAAGCTGATACGGAATCACTCTGTTGTCACCGTCAACTTGCTTGGGTAAAAAGTCATTGACCTCAAGGCGCGCGCACATATTCTCAAAGCTGTGAGCATCGGTGCTATCGGGATTAACGGATTTTAACAGTGACAAAACGTATTTGCAGAAATCCTCCTTGTTAACGGATTTTTTAACGCCAACTTTCTCGCCAGAACTAACATTCCTTCCGATATAAGCCACGTAATTTTTCGGATTATTTTCTGCGCGGAAGAGCTCGTTATATTTTTGGGGAACGTATTTTTTCACCAAGCCCTTCAGTAGCTTAAGGTCGCTTGTATGTTGTGTATAAACCTTAACCTTTGCTTCGGAAATGCTTGACTCTCCCTTTAGAATATCAACAAGCACCGACCAATCGTAGACTGCCTTCAATACTGAAATAAACTCAGCGTCGCTTTCATCAATGGTCTGCATAATACCCGCAAGCGTTTCGTCATCTTTATTCAGTGCAATAGATTTTTCTTCAAGCTCTTCGTATTCTTCCTTACCAAAAAGATCCTTCAGTGCGCACCTACCACCGCAAATCAGCTTTACAACAAGGTCATAATTATATTCGTATTGTTCATTGACAAGTTTAGGCACTTTTCCACCGAACAAAGCCTCGGCAAGCATCTTCGACTTCTTATTAACGCCAAGCTTCGCCTTTAACGCATTTGCAACAGCAGCAACATCAACTCTGTCGCTCCAAGGAAGAGCGTACTCATCGCGTTTAATAAAATCTACTAATTTCTGATATACAGTTCCAAAATCGGTAACGTTATCAACGCTTTGCTTGTCTACTTCACTTAAAAAGTGACCTCTGTGAGCAACCAACCAAGCGCAGGCAAGATATACGAGTCTTACGTCGTGTGGCTCTGCATTCTCCATCAATTCTACAATAAGGTGATGGATCGTTGGATACTTCGTTAAGTATTCCTTTTGCTTTTCATAGGTGTCAAACAAACGAACCTTGTTCTCCTGTTTTTCGGGATAGAGATAGCTTTCCTTGATTCTTACAAAAAATTCACATCCACCTTGCCGATTTCCTCAGCAAACAAATCCTGTATCAGCTTCACGCGTTGCTGCCTACGGTCTAAGCGCCTGCGAGCTACACGGAAATCTCTGCGCTCTAGTGCAAGCTGCGCTTCATCGAAAAGAGTTACCCCCCCCACATAGGCTCGCCTTTGAATTTGCACAAATCGTAGCTATCATTAGTTACCGCATAACCGACCGAATCGGTACCTATATCAAATCCTACAAAATAATTTTCATTGTTCATATTGACAAACACTCCTGTTTATATTATAATTAAGGTGTAATTTATATCCCTTATAGATTACACTACGAGTTCAAATAAAAGAATTCTCAAATCGTCGGCATCGCCGATCGCACAGTGTGTGCCAAAAAGACCTTTTCGGAGGTCTTTTTTGTTTTATCAAACCACTAATTACAAGTTTTCATCATCCGCAATGAACTCAATAATGTTTTTGTGTATCACGCCATCGCGCTTTTGAAGCAGAGTGTCAATCGTAAACAGATATTTGGGGTAATTATCTCGTATCATTGTAAACGGCTTATACTCACGCTCTTCCGTTTCGGAACTCATAATCGTCATGGCCACTTGAATATATCGGTATTCGTCGTTAATGCGTGTAATAAAGTCGCATTCGAGCTTGCCGACACGCCCCACACTGATTTTATAATTTTTTGCAGACAGATAGGTATATACGATATTTTCGAGCACCGGACCGTAATTGATACGGGCATCAACATTACGAGAAAAGTAAACACCGAGGTCGGCTAGATAATATTTCTGCTCCACACGCAAGGACTTTTTGGATTTTACATCGAAGCGAGGGCATTTGTATATAATCTTTGCGTTTTCAAGTATCTGCAAATAATTGTTGAGTGTTTCGGTTCTGATGCTGATATGTTCCTGTTTGTCAAAATATTCCGCTAGACTCGACAGACTCATCGTTGCACCGAAATTATTGATGACGTAGGTCATCACCTTATTGAATACCGAACGGTTTCGAATTTTTTTGTGCTTCACGACATCCTTGTCAAGAATTTGAGAAATAACTTCCGCAATATAGGTATCTTTGTCGCTTGGATTATCAAATTCAAGTACCTTGGGAAAACCGCCAAAACGAATATATTCGTTGAATTCTTCCGTCTTGTTTGTTTTTACCTCCTTACCTAAAAAGGCTTTCATTTCAAGATATTCGCGAAAGTTTAGAGTGAACATTTCAATCTCTATATACCGTCCCGTCAGCTTGGTGGCAAGCTCACCGCTGAGAAGATAGGAGTTTGAGCCTGTAATAAAAATAGAAAAATTTCCATCCTCGCGGAATCCGTTGATGACTTCCTCGAAACCGTCAACGTTTTGAACCTCGTCGATGAAAAGATATTTGAAATCGTCATCGGCAATGAGTGCTTCGATTGCATCTTCGAGCGCATCGGGCGTTTTAATTTTGCGATATCCGCGCTTGTCAAGGTTAAGATATAAAATATCCTTTTCCTTTACACCCTGCAATTTCAAATCCTCCATTACGGACAAAAGGAAGCAGGATTTTCCGCTCCGTCTAATACCCGTGACTACTTTGATAATGTCGCTATTATAGAAGCCACGAATTTTATCAATATAATATTGTCTTGTATAAATCTTTCTGTTCATCGTTAGCTCTCCTTTATTAATTCATTAATATTATAGCAAAAATTTTAGATAATGTCAAGTTAACGAGGTTAAATTCTATTATTTATTATTTTTACCTCGTTAACACAAAGTTAATCATTTCGTTTTTGTATTATTTGCATCCGCAATCAATCACACCTACTAAT
>CAYRJG010000045.1:0-14868 GCA_964424525.1 uncultured Ruminococcus sp. | reverse complement strand
GAGATTGCCAAAAAAGCCAAAGCACTCGGCGTGACCGTAACTGCGTATCTTGCCGGGTATGGAATCATCACGACGTGATGTATGGCATCAATCCAAAGGAGAACGGTAAATGCAGCCTATCGGCTAATTCCATGCCAATCATTTGGATTGGATAAAAAAGAACAAAGCCGTAGCATCGTTCCTTTTTGCAACGGAACTAGGGTATGGCTAGCGTGCGGAGAGTTTAGAGAAAAGCCGTAGGCTTTAGTGCAGAGAAATGCGTATTCCCACGCAAACGCCAGATATGCTCGCAGGGCGAGCATATGCGAACCCATTGTTGCACGATGGTGCAACAACTGGATTCGGAGCCGCAGTTCCGCAATCAAAGCAAAAAACCGACCGCAAGGGTCGGTTTTTTGCTTTGGCAGCGGAACTAGGATTCGAACCCAGACATACAGAGTCAGAGTCTGCTGTGCTACCACTACACAATTCCGCTAGATAAATTATTAAATTAAAAAACACAATTTCGCTTGATTGTTTTGTTTCTCGCTTTTGCGCTTGTATATTCTATCACATTAATTTTCATTTGTCAAGTGCTTTTGTTATTTTTTTCTTAATTTAGTTTTTTATACAGTTTTTTGCCGGAAAAATAATACGATAAGTAAAATTTTGAGAATCTTTTATTCCTTATTTCGTTGACTTTTCTTTTCGTATATTGTAAAATACAAATGATAATATAATGGATGTGTCAAAAGGGAGAAATATGTATACTAAATCGGATATAAAAGAGCATCTTGCAGCACTCGGTGCGCCAAAGAATAAACCCGTCATAGTTCATACCGCATATAGGATTGTCGGTGAGGTTGAGGGTGGTGCAGAAGGTCTGCTTTCTGCTCTTATCGAATATTTTACCGAGGATGGCGGTCTTTTATGCATTCCTACTCATACCTGGGCAAATCTCGGTAAGGACAAGATAACTCTTGATCTCATGTCGCCTGAGTCAAATCTCGGTGCGATACCGAATCTGGCGGCGGAATTGGCGAAGGTCGGTGTTGGTATTCGTTCCGAAAATCCGACTCATTCTATGGTGGTTTTCGGTGACAGAAAAAGAGCCGCAGATTTTATAAAAGATGACGCACGGGTGACCACTCCCACCTCGGGTGATAGTTGCTACGGCAAAATTTATAATGAAGACGGCTATGTTCTTCTCCTTGGCGTTTCCCAGAATAAAAACACATTTTTGCATACGGTAGATGAGATGCTCGGTATAAAAAACAGAATGTCGGATAAACCGATACTTACAACCGTAAGACGTGAAAACGGAGAACTTATCGAGCGAAAGTTATACCTTTATGATGCTGATTTTACAGACGATATATCCTGGCGCTTTCAGAAGATGGACACCGCTTTTCGCTATCGCGGATGCGTAAGATCGGGTTTTGTCGGTGATGCACCGACCGACCTTTGCTCGGCAAGAGGAATGCTTGATACAATGAAGATTATTTACGAAAGATATGACGGTGATCCGTTTGCAAGCGAAAAACCGATACCGCCAAAATGCTATTCAAAATGAAAATTTTATAAATAGGCTTTGAACGAAAGGAAGCAATTAATATGAAATGCGTACATCTTGATTTTCATACAAGCCCCGATATTCCGGATATCGGCAAGCGATTTGATAAAAAGAAATTCACCGAAACCTTAAAGCGCGCAAAGGTGGATTCTATGACGGTTTTTGCAAAATGCCACCACGGATATTCCTATTATCCTACCAAGGTAGGAACTATGCATCCGAATCTTGATTTTGACCTTCTCGGTGCGGAAATAGAGGCTATACACGATGCAGGTGCTGAGGCTCCGATTTACATTACTATGGGTTGGAGCAAAAAGGATGCTGATGAGCATCCCGAATGGCATCACATTGATTTTCACACGAGAAAGAAAAAAGAGATGGCACCGATTCCCAAGGATCCGAATGCTCCTCTTCCTCACTGTGCATGGGTTGCGCTTTGTCCTGTGGGAAGCTATAAAAAATATCTTGAGAAAATAACTCACGAAGTGTGCAAAATGTATGATGTATCCGACGGTATATTTTACGATATTTGCTTTATTGACAGAGCTTGTGCCTGCCGCAGCTGCCGCGCGGGAATGAGAAAGCTTGGAATGAATCCCGATAACTATGACGATGCAGTAAAGTATTATGATCAAAAGCGCATAGAGCTTATGAAGGATCTTACCGCTATCGTTCACTCATATTCCGAATTTGCAACCGTATTTTATAACGGCGGTGCAAATATGTATAGACCTATATACCATCCCTATCAGACGCACTATGAGCTTGAAGACCTTCCTACCGCCTGGGGCGGATATGATCAAATGCCCATCCGTGCGAAATATTTCGAGAGATACGGTAGCTTTTATCTCGGAATGACCGGAAAATTTCATCACGCTTGGGGTGAGTTTGGCGGATTTAAAAATAAAGAGGCACTCCGTTATGAATGCGCTGATATGCTTAGCGTCGGTGCATCTATCTCGGTTGGAGATCACCTTCATCCGCTTGGCGAGCTTGACGAGTCAACCTATGATATGATAGGCTATGCCTTTGATTACGTTGATAAGATCAACGACTATTGCGAGCGCACTCAAAGCTATACCGATATAGCGATATGGCTTTCACAGAAGGAAAGCTCCGATAAGGGCGCATCGGTTCTTCTTCAGGCTATGAATCTTGAATTTGACGTTATCGAATCAGGTGACGATCTTTCAAAATATACCTGCATAATTCTGCCCGATGAGGTCAAATTCTCCGAGGATGATAAAATTTCTTTGAGAGAATATCTTGAATTCGGCGGCAAGCTTATCGCGAGCTATGCGAGCGTTTATGACGAGCTTGGTGTTACAAAGATCGCTCCCTCGGAGTATGATGCCGACTTTATTTATTGCGAGCTTGAGGATTGTAAAACTCCCTTCCTCTCCTATTCGAGCGCATACCGCGTAAAGAGCGAGGGTGAGGTGCTCGCGGCGGTATATGAGCCCTATTTCTCAAGAACGGCAGGTCACTTTTGCGGACATAAGAATACTCCGAACAAGCCTACTCCGGCAGATTATCCCGCGCTCACAAGAAGCGAAAATCTTCTTTATTTTGCTCATCCCGTGTTCCGCGCTTATAATGAATCGGGTAATTTCATTCTCGAACAGTATATCAAGAAGGCAATTTTTGGATTTTATGAGCCTAAAATTGTAATGAAAAATCTGCCCGCCAGCGGAAGAGTGCGCCTAAGACGTAATAAAAACAGACGATTCCTTGCACTCCACGTTCTCTATGCTCCGCCCGTAAATCGAGGTAACGTTTGCTTGCTTGCGGATTTCCCAACTCTTTACGGAGTCGAAGCGGAGATCAAGGTAGACAAACAAATAAAATCCGTCACCGGTCGCCCGGACGGAACACCTTTGCAATTCGAGCAGGACGGAGATACCGTCAGAATTAAAATCGATCCCTTTAACACTCATAAGCTTGTAATTCTTGAGTGGTAAATTTTCATAAAATTTAACACGGCTCCCCACATTCGTTAAAAAATGTCTGCGGAGGAATTCCTACCATAAAGCAGGTTTTACCTACCGTAAAAGCAAAAGGAGTACGGACAGTTTTGTTCGTACTCCTTTTCACATATCTTGCCCCGCAAGGTATACTGTCGGGCGGCAATAATTTTTAAGTGATATGCCTCGCACAGCTCAGCGTGATGTTTTTGCTTTGCAAAAGTGATATTGCTCCCCATTTGCCATGCAAATGAATGGTCGCAGTGATATTCTATTCGCCTGCATTCTTCAAACGCGCGTAGTGCATATCACTCGCCAAAGGCGAATAGAGTTGGGGCACCTGCGATAGAACAGGTGCCCCGAGAGCCGTGTTTTTTATAGATTTAGATAAAAGGTCTTCTGTCGAGCACCGACTTTAGGGGATAATCGGTTTCAAATTCACCGGGAAGGGAGAGCTGAAGCTCTGCAAGAGCGCAGGATGCGCCAAAGAGCATATGAAGGTCATTCCAGTTCTCGTCCTTTTCATAATCCGTATTTTCGAGGTTATTTATATATATGTCAGCGAATTTGCGCGTTCTGTCCTGTGCTTCTTCAAGTCTGTATCCTGTTTGACGTGCGGCACGGTTGAGCGTGAATATCCAGTCTATTTCCGCAAAGCCTGCAATCTTTGAGAATACGGGCAACCATTCGGATTTGTTGTCAAACATTTCAATGCAAGAGTCAACCGCTTCCTTTGCGTAAGGAATGGGGCGACGGGCAAATGTGAAATTGAAAAGATAGTGAAACCATCCGTTAAGGTGATGCGCGTAGGGAACAGCCTTTTTGTCAACAGCACCGTCGTAGCCTACACCGTATTTTTTATCGGTGTGCTCTATAAGCCAATCAAAGTACCATTTTTGCCATTCATTTGATGCGTTATCGGTCAGCACGAAAGCCGCGTAAATTCCCGCGCCCTGATGCGCGTTGTTCCAAGGGGAATCAACCCATTTGAGTCCTTCGAGCAGGGAGTAAAGTCCTTCCTTGGTTTTATATTGCATAAGACCTGTAAGAGGGCGGAGAGGAGCTTTGTCAAAAAGCTCAAGTGCGGATATGCAGTGCGCGGTACAATGTATATGATGGTGTGATTTTTCATCGAAAATTCCGTCTTCGTGCTGAAATGCCTGAAGGGCGCGAACTGCTTCGGCACGTCTTTTATCATCGCGCTCAAACGTACCTATCGTGTAACGGATGTTTGCCGCATCCGCGCATCCGTACTCATTATTGCCCATTTTGCGTGAGCCTTCCTTGTCCTGCCAAAGGTAACGGCAGTATTCGCCGCCTCCAAGATAGTGTTTTTCAACGCTTTTTTGAATCTCATCAATCAAATGCTGGATATTCATAACTTTCTCCTTTTGCTTAAATGCATATTTCGAAAAATACAGCTTGAGGTGCGTCCGTAAAGCTTACGGTAATAGCGTATTTGTCTACAGTATATGTAACGGGAGAAGCCGAGGGGTAAGCGATGCGCGCACTTTTAATTCCTTCTTTGATGGGAATAGTAAGCTCTCTTTTTCCTTTAAGACACCAGACAGAAAGGTATATTTTATTTGCTGAAATAAATCCGCCTACACAAGAGTCGTCACCGAAATGCGAAAATCCGAGAGGGAATATGGGGGTGGATTTTTTCTTTGCTTCGCTTATTGATTTGTAATAATCGATACCCTCTTTGATAAGAGCGAGCTGATGCGAATTCATAAGCTCAAGATGGCTGGCAAGATGCATTCTTCCAAGGAAGCTGTTTATCATATTCATAGCAATCTTGTCATCCGAGATGTTTTCGGATACCCAGCTTGAATCTTTGTCGAAAACAGAAATTTCCACGCTGTCAACCGCAACGGGATAGCTCCATACCGCTGCCTGCTCCGGGATAGCCGCAGAGAGAATGTTTGCCGCGATATAGGGATAGCTTGTATAGTTTATCTGATCGGATGTGGAAACGAGCGAAAAATGTGAGAGCGAATTTCCGTCCATTCGCATACCACCGGAGGCGCAACCCTCAAATATTACATCGGGATAACATTCGGTCATATCTTTTACCCAAGAAAAGAACGCACGGGTGGCATCTTCAAGTCCCTCGCCTCTTGTAAAGGCGCACTTGTCTGTGCCGATGCCAAGATCCTCGTTATAGTCGAATTTGATGTAATCTGCACCGTAGTCTTCAATCATGCGGCGAATTGTTTCGCTCATATAGTCGCGAACGCGCTTATTTCTGTAATCAAGGAAATATCTTCCCATAACAGAAATCTTTTTGCCGTTTCTGGTAAGGAAGCAGGAGTCATCGTAATAATCGAGCATTTCTTTGCATTTTATGCCGATAATCTCGGGTTCTATCCAGAGTCCCGGTTTCATTCCGAGAGAACGAATAAAGTCGGTGGTTTTTCTAAGTCCGGAAGGGAATCTTACGTGGCTTTCCATCCATTGACCCACGTAAGGATATACCTCGCAGCCTGGTTCTTCGTTATGCCAACCGCAATCTATTACGTAATATTCGATTCCGAGCTTTGCAACTGTCGGAGCGACATTTTTGGTATTTTCCTCCGTCGGGCTATCCCAGGATAGATGCATATATTCGTTGAAAATGGTCGGAAGAGCTGCGTCTACGGCTCTTTTGGGGAGAAGCTCTCGGCGGTATTTTGTCAATTCCCCGATAGCGTCTGTGGTGCTTTTTGCCTCGGCAATTACGGTATTTACCGTTTTATAACTCTCACCCGTGTTGAGTTTTTTGGACCAATCACCGAAAGGAAGGGAAGGACCGCCAAGCCAAAGGTAATACTTTTCATTGTTGTCGGCTATTTCGTAATACCAGGATGCACTTGATTCGATAGCAAAAGCAATAGCGGCTCCGCTTGTGTCTTCAATTATGCCTTGCGGAAGATATTCTTTTGTTGACCAGCTTCCTATATTTGCGCAGAATATTCTCTTTTGGCTTTCGGTGTTTGCCCTAAATAATCCGCACTCAAAAAATGAGCGACGCTTAGGTTGACATTCTGCATGATGGCTTTGCTTGAACTCGGTAAAAAACAGCTCGTCGGATGAATCAATACCTCTTTTGCCTATTCCCGGGAGAACAAAGGTCGAAGCTTCTTCTATAACAATGCTTTCGCTTGAAATATTGGTTATTTCGGATTGTATGCGAATAGCGGCAGAATTTTCATATGATGTGAATATTGTCTTAACTCTAATAAGCTTTGATTCTTGAATAATGGTGAGTTTTGTCGGCAAAAGCTCGTGTGAAATATAATTGAGCTGCCTGCCTTCGGAGGAGTTTGTTAGCTTTGCACCAAGATGCGTATCCTTGTTTTCTCCGGAAATATGTACCTCTGAAAACGGAAGATCGGCATAGGATATAATATCGCCAAACGACACAAGTCGTATCTTTTCGTTTGCAACTTCAAAACACAAAGAACCAAAGTTTATTTTCATATTAAGCTCCATTTCCTTTTTTCAATATTGTAGCATACGAATTTTTGAAAATCAAGGGAAAAGAGCATTTTGAATGTGTGATCTTGCGTAAAAAAAGAGAAGCAAGGACTTTACATCCTCGCTTCTTTTTTAAATTTTCGACTTATGAGATGAGCTGATTATTCAGCGTCCTTATTCTCGTCATCCTTCTTTGTATCAATCTTATCAAGAGTCTTCTTTGCAAAATCCTTACCGCCGATACCGAATGCGATAGCAAATGCAACTGCAAGAGCGCAAAGGGTAATAACGAATGCGGAGTTAACAATTGTGGTTGCAAAGTCGAGCTGGCTGAGGATCATAAATCCTGCGATAACATATACAAGAGCCTTTGCAAGACCGGGTATCATCTTTGCATTGGGCATACTCTTCTTGAGGAAGGACTCAAGGAACATAGCACCAAAGAATGCAATCGCTGCGATAACGAGTGACTTGATGATCATAGGAACGTAACCGATAACCGCTGTAAGTATTCCGGTGAGAAGAGAAAGACCGAGAATCTCGATGCCCTGTGCAACGATGAATACCATAATGATAACGCGAACAGTGGTAACGGTTATCTTGGTAAGAGAGATCTTGGTTTTCTTACCGGGAGCAACCTTTTCGATAAGACCGTCAAAGTTAGCACCGACAAGAACGTTAGTAAGAAGGTTGCAAGCGATGTTAGCAATGATAACGCCAAATCCGATAACTACGGTTGCAAGAAGAATGCTGGGAATTGCATCGAATACAGAGTTGATTATGGAAAGTGCGGGAGTGGAGATAGCTTCAAGGCCAAGCACTACAAGAGCCTGAACGATGGTTATCATCACTATGATAGTGTAAACGATGTTACCGATGATTGAAGAAAGCTTTACAGAAACGGTTTCGCCGCCGTATTTTCTGGTAACGCCGTCAATCTTTGTCTTCGCAAGAAGGATGGTAACGATCTGTGCAACGATATGACCAACAAAAATGCCGATAAAGCAAATAAGAAGTGCCGCAATAATATTAGGAATATAGTTGAGGCAGGTGCTTACGAAGTTGGTAATCGGAGCGGAAACGCCCTCAATGCCCAATGCGCTGAATACAGAGGGGAGGAAGAGAAGGAATACGATAAGGAATACTATCTTACCGATAAACTTAATCGATGTTCCTATCTGTCCTTCGTTAACGCCCCATTTGTCAAGCTTTTTGTCGAGCTTCAAGAGCTTGCAGAGCTTTTTGATTATAAAGCTTGTGATTCCGGCAACCACAAGACCGAGAACGAGGAATACAATTGCTCTTACAAGACCGACAGCCCAAATTTTGTCGATAATTTCAGTAATTGTGTTCCAAGTGTTTTTAAAAAATTCCACCATGGTTTTTTCTCCTTTATTTATAAATTTTCGTTTGGATAATCGGTGAAAATTATCTAACGTTATTTTATCATATAACTCAAAAATTGTCAACAAATTAACAGATTTTATTTCAAAACATATGTTAATAAAGTGTAAAAAATAATATAGGAAAATTTGACGTTTGAAAAATAAAAAGTATAAGCGATGCCGGTTAAAGAATCCCAAGCACCGCTTATATATTATGAAGATTTGTTAATTTGTGCGAAAATATGAGGTATAATCACTCCAAAAATAATCCGTTTTGTAAAGCTCCAGCCCTTCTTTCGGAATGTAAATTTTTAAATTCGGATTGCCACCGTCTGTGATAAGTCCGTTTTCGTCCTGTATGTTGGGAACGGAGATGGCAGCGGGGTCCGCCTTGTCAATATATACCGCCTCAAGCTTTTTCGCACCCGAAAAAGCCTTTGAAAAGATGTGGTTTATATTTTTGCCTATTACTATTGTTCTGACCTCTGCTCCATCAAATGCATTGGCAAGAATTCCGGTGACAGGCACTCCGTCAACGCTTGTTGGAATCGTGAGATTTATCTGCTTTTTTCCCTCTTCGTTAAGTCCCGAAATATTCCATATCGGTTGACCGCCGCCGTTTTCTGCCGCAGTAATCTCAAAATAGAGATTTTCCGTATCCTCTTTTTCAAAATCTATCGGGGCAAAACCCGAAGGTGCAGGGATTGGATGAGTAAGCGATGTCAGCTCGGATATTCCCATCTCTCGTTTGATGTCATCGATTAGCGTAATCGTGCGCGCGGTAACTCCGCTGTTATTGAGGTGAAATTCCGAGTCGTAGAAATAACCTTCGTTCATAATATAATCTTCTATATTGCTGATTATCCTGCAATTAAGCGAAGAGCGAAGATTTGTGTAAAAGTCATATATAAAATCACGGCTTACGTTATCGGCAAGAGCCGATTCATTCATTGGCGGAAATGAAAAATATACCGTCGCGCCCTTATTTGTTGCATAGCGTATATAATCGTTTGTGTAATCGATAAATTTCTCGTATTCGGTAACGCTGTCGTCATCCTTGTCATATCTGAAGTCAAGAGTTATGCTCTTTGATATCGAGTTCATAATATTGTAGGGGCGGTCATAGTCATTGTCACCGTATTCGTTGAAATTTTCCTTCTTATATGCACCTGTGTTTTCGGGGCGTTTGTCACTTGTCAGATATGAGAGTTTTTTGCCCGTAAAGTTCCAGGATTCACCGAGGAGTGAGGTGTAATCCTCCGAATCTATATAGGCAAGCATATCCATTCTTCCGTCAAGTGCCTGTAAGGTGGTTTCCGCATTGAAATACAGCGAGAGCGTTTGCGAGTTCATCTCCGGTGCTATAACAATAATATCACCCTCGTTGATGTTAGCTCTTGCGAGGTCAAGCATTATTTTTGTGCCGAGATTAGCATAAAGGCCGAGGTTTACAGGCTCAATATCAAGCTCTTCTTTTACAAGATCACAGTCAAGTCCAAAGGCAAGTGAGCTACCGCCGACGAAAACTATCTTTTTATCCTCCGTTTCGGTAAGGCGGTCGTATTTTGCCGAAAGCTCACCTACGAAGGTATCTTCATATACCGATGGCAGAATAAAGAGAGTCGATGCTATCGTGAGAAAGGGAATAAGAAATATGATTAAAAATATCGAAAGCGTGATTATAAGATGCGATGGCTTGCGAGAGTTGTTTTCTTGCATTTCTTTTCTCCTTTCGTCAGAATTGGAAATAGATAAACGAGCTTTCAAGATTTCCTGCAATAAGTATCAGCCAGCCTGCCGCCACCGCCCAAACAAGGATGACGTATATCACCGAGCGAGAGGGGGATAGCGGAAGGTGTGAATTATCGAGGTTTGGTTTTGTGTTTATTTGCACATCAAGAATTTTCAGTATGATGCAGGAGAGAATTATCGTGGCAATTCCGATAACTCCGAGCCCAAGCGCATCAAGAGAGGAGCTTATAGAAATTCCACCCCAGCCTGTAAAAAGGGTTTTGATAAGAAACCAAAGCTCCCCAAGGCTGTTTGCGCGGAAAATCATCCAGGAAAAGCATACAAGCGTGAAGGTAACCAGATGTTTTCCCATCTTTACGGGCAAAGAATCCTCTCGGATTCCGAGCTTTTTATAAAGAGCCGAGCGCGGCTTTGCGATAAGGTTGCCTATTATCTGATATATACCGTGAAGGACTCCCCAAAGAATATAAGTCCACGCGGCTCCGTGCCAGATGCCCGAAAGAAGGAATACTATCATTAAATTGAGAAGGTGGCGCCATTTTTTGCATCTGCTTCCGCCGAGAGGGATGTATACGTAGTCTGTAAACCAAGAGGTAAGCGAGATATGCCATCTTCTCCAAAAATCCTTGATGGAGGTTGCGGAGTAGGGGTCATTGAAATTCTGCATAAGCTTTATTCCGAGTATGCGCGAGCATCCGATTGCAATATCGGTATAGCCCGAAAAGTCGCAGTATATCTGCACAGCGAAAAGCACGGTTGCAACAAGTACGGTAAAGCCGTTTACAATCTCATTACCACCGGTTGCATTGTTGTAGACGGTGTTGACAATATGTGATACTCCGTCGGCAATAACTATCTTCTTGAAAAAGCCGACTAGCATAAATTTTAATCCCATAGTGACATCGTTTACCGTGAAGGGATTCTTTGTTTTAAGCTGGGGCAGGAGATTTTCGGGGCGTTCGATCGGTCCTGCAACAAGTTGCGGAAAGAAGGAAACGAAAAGCGCATAATACCCGAAATGGCGCTCCGCTTTTATAGAGCCGCGGTAAACGTCTATTACATAGGAGAGAGTTTGGAAGGTGTAGAAGGAGATTCCGACAGGGAGTATAAGATCAAGGGTGGGGTCACCTATTTGAACTCCGAAGCTTGTGAGAAGAGCCGCGATATTCTCTGCTGCAAAGTTGAAATATTTAAAGAAGAAAAGTACAGCCAGGCTCACGGCAACGGCAATTATCATAAATGTTCTTTGCAGACCGCGTTTGCCTTCAAACTTTTCTATAAAGAGAGCTGCGGCATAGGAAACAACCGTAGTGAAAAGAATAAGGTAGAGAAGGTCGGGCTGCCAACCCATATAGAATATGTAGCTCAAAATGAGCATCATCACCCAACGCACCTTAATAGGCAAAACCTTATATAAGAGAAGAAATACGGGAAAGAAAATCAGGAAAGCAAATGAATTAAATACCATACATACTTATCCTTTCCGTTTTTCTTCTTTGTTAAAAAATTTGTCGGTCGCGGCAATCGAAAGCAATCCCGCGCACGCAGATATAAGCAAAACGAGAAGAATTTCCTCGGCACGGGCTCCCGCAAGGAGTCCGCGGCAGAGTATTATAAGATGCAAGGCTATTCCTACCGCCTCAAGAATCAATGCTCCTACCTCAAGCAGCTTGAATATTTCAGCGCTGTCGGTATAAAGCTTGTATCGGCTGACGGCGGAGAGTATTGCCGCGCCTATGTGTATCAAAACTATAAGCGCAAGCAAAACCCAGTTAAGTACGGATGAAAAGATCATTAAGTCGTCCATAACGTCCTCTTTGATGGATAAAAGTTAGTTTGAATTACTCGATTCAAGCATTTTTCGGATGTCGCTTATAAGGCGAGCTGTTCGAATCTTCGCACCGGTTACTCCGGGGTGATAGTCGGAGTTGTTGAAATATTTGCTTTCAAGCATATAATCGGCAGGGTCTGAAATAACCGTGCAGCAGAGATTTTCTTTTATCTTGTTCACAAATGCCGTGTGCGTTGTGGGAAGTGTTGCTACGGTTTGGCATGCATCGATATTTATCGGTGCAAAGCTCATATACAAGCCTGCTCCGGTGTCGAGAACCTTTTGGTATACATCATTGAGAGATGCAATACGTTGCGGTGTCAAATTTGCGGATTTATAAGGATACAAGGTTGAAGATTTCGATTGATAGTTTTCGACGTCTACGTTTTTGGAGTAGTCGGTGTATTCGTTTATAGCTCCGCTGACGTCTTCGTAGCTTACACCCTCAAGGTCATTTCTCGTTTCTTGATTGAAAAGGGTAAGTGCGTCAAAAAATCCTGTATATGTGCTCATATCAATGTGGCTGTATATTTCAAACATTCCCTCCGTTCCGCGGAAGGTAATATATGAAAACAGTCTATCACCCATTTGCGTGGGGTTAGATGTTTCGGGTGCGTGTATAATTATATCTCCCTCACCGAAATACGGAAGGAAGGCTTCCATAAAGATAAGCGGAGAAATACTCGCATTATTTCCAAAATTTATAACTGCGTATTCGCCACCGAAATCTTTATAAATATCCTCTGCACGCAGACCGTAAAGCGAGGATGAGCCCGAAAATACGATTATCTTTTTCTGCCCGTTTGCCGCGGCAAGTGCGATTTTGTCGAACTTATATGCGTTCATTCCCTCGGCTCTTGCGGAACAAGCGGGAAGTCTTTGCGCGTTGAGATAAATTTTCTTGATTTTTGAACCCTCGAATGCGGCATCTTTCACCTGGTAGAAATTATCGTGAATGGTAAGCTCGGTAAGGTTTATGCAGTTTTTAAAGGCTCCGTCTTCAATCTCGGTTATAGTGCAGGGAAGGGTGAGCGATTCCATAGATGATCCCTCAAATGCGCCTGCTAAAATCTTTTCAACGTTGAAATAAACCGTTTCGCCATCAATTCTCGCGCCGATTGTTTCGGGAATGACTATTTCGGTGTCGTTACCCGAGTATTCTGTTACGCAAGCGGCATATTCATCGTCGGATTTCTTGAATAGAGAATAGGAGATGTATTGGGGGGCGGTTGTTGGCGCCCATTTGAGCCAAAGCTCAACAAAGCCGTTCTTTTCCGTTTCAATATTGCCGCCGAGAGTGGTATAATAGCCGCTTCCGTCGGCATTCTCGGTATATCTTTGAAGAATGTGTCCTTCATAAATGAAGGTTCCGTTTTGAATTATAGTGTTGGGAAGGTAATAATTTTTGTTCGATACTGTTTGATAATAAAATTTTGCATTAGTTTCGGCAACTCTTCCTTCACCTGTTCGATAGAGAATTACGTGATTGGTTTCAAGCTCATAATTTGCTATCGCAGTTTTTGCATAGGGAACGTTAATTGTTCCGCTGCTTTCAAGCCCGATTACCTCACCACCCTCGGTTATGGGTAAATCTATCGACCAACAAATAAATTTATATCCATCATCGGGTGTGGGAGCTTCAAGAACCGTCGCTATAAAGTCAGGGTATTTATAGGAGCAGTAGTCACAGTATTGGTCAATCTCTTCATCAATATGCTCGTTGCAATTTTCGATGAAATCGGCAGAGCAAAGATCACATTGTTTATCTCTGTCGGTATCCGTATGCTCCGAAACTGTTGTTTCGCACAAATCGCACTTGTGGTCGTTGTTATCGTCGGTGTGTTCCGTACAAATCGGTAGCTCCGGTTCATCGGGAACGGTCGGCTCGTCGGGAACGGTTGGCTCGTCGGGGGTGGTTGGCTCGTTGGGGGTGGTTGGCTCGTCGGGGGTGGTTGGCTCGTCGGGGGTGGTTGGCTCGTCGGGAACGGTCGGCTCGTCGGGAACGGTTGGCTCGTCGGGAACGGTTGGCTCGTCGGGAACGGTTGGCTCGTCGGGAGTAGTGGGCTCGTCAGGAGTGGGAATAATCGGAGTTATTGGAATAAGGTTATCAAGAATGGTATCATCCTTGATTTCGGTAAAAGTTAACACTACCGTAGTAGGAAAAAGAACATCGTGAACGGTCAAATAGTTGCGTTCAATGCTAGCTCCTTCCGTAATCGATTCAAGCTCATATCCTTCTTCAATATTGATTTCGAATATTGCGTCCTCACCCTCGGGAACGCGAACAGGATTGGAGGAGTTTATCGTGAAATGCTCACCCTTTGCAACGATTATCGTTACCGTGCGAAGCTTTTCGTAATAAGCATCGGAATCTGATGCGCTTTCGTCGGATGTAAATATATCGGACACAAAGGATTCACTAAATTCGCATGATGCAAAGATAGGTATCATAAGCGCGATGCAAAGAATAGCTGCTGTTAATCTATATATAGGCTTCATTAAAAGACCTCCCAAATCGGATATACATATTAATTATATAATATTTGCATAAGTTTGTCTATAAAAATATTAATTTTTTGAATATTTACTAAAAAACAACTTTAATATGTAAAAGGGAATAATAAAATTACCGGAATATATTTCCGAGCCGTCGGAGAACCCCTTGGGGTGAGAGCCCATGTAATCGGCTCCATTTTGCCGATAGGCATTTGGAGTGTGATTCGCTAGTTCTGCGCGCTTTGGTGCGCTCGGAACTGTAAAACTTACACGCAAAGGTGTAAGTTTTAGGGCTGGGCGCCGTTTTGGTACGGCGCAGCTCCGTAAAGTGGGCAGCAAAAAGAAAGACACTCACAAGGAGTGTCTTTCTTTTTTGGAGCGGATTACGGGGCTCGAACCCGCCACCTCGACCTTGGCAAGGTCGCGCTC
>CAYRJG010000044.1:0-14880 GCA_964424525.1 uncultured Ruminococcus sp. | reverse complement strand
GTCATACTCGTTTTTGCCTCATTTTGAGGCTTTTTTCTTTTGTTTTTTTCGTTGAAGTCAAAATGCAAAAAAAGAAACCAGCCCAAACACATTTTACTGTATTTGAGCTAGCCCCTTTATTTTATTTTGTTCCGGTAGAACCAAAACCACCTTCACCTCGATAGGTGTCCGAAAGTTCCTCCGAAATGACGAAATCTGCTTTAAGATATGGGACAATTACTATTTGCGCTACACGTTCACCGCCATCAATCCTTGCTGTAATATCGGAATGATTATGAAGCGAAACCATTATCTCACCGCGGTAATCAGAATCAATTACTCCTACCTTATTTGCAGGCGCAAGTGCTCGTTTTGTTGCAAGACCACTCCTGGCAAAAATCAAGCCAACATATCCTTCGGGAATCTCAAGCGCAATTCCGGTATGAATAAGTACGCTTGCGTGCGCTGCAATTTCGATATCTGCTCCGGGGAGATTATAAAGGTCTGCTCCTGCTGAACAAACGGTTCCGTAAGTTGGAATTATAGCATTTTTATCAATGAGTTTAATTTTAACGTTCATAACTTTCTTTCATTTTCTTACAATAATTTATTTATGAAGATATAACTTTAATTAAGCTTATCCTTCAAAAAAGCTCCGGTATAAGATTCTGAAACCTTTGCAATCTCCTCGGGTGTACCTGCGGCAACCAACGTTCCGCCACCGTCGCCGCCTTCCGGTCCGAGATCAATTATATAATCTGCGGTTTTTATCAAATCAAGATTGTGCTCGATAACAACGACGGTATTGCCGCCATCAGCAAGTCTTTGCAAAATTCCCACGAGCTTTGAAACGTCCTCCGTATGAAGACCTGTTGTCGGCTCATCGAGTATATATATCGTTTTTCCCGTAGAACGTTTTGAGAGTTCTGTGGCAAGCTTTACTCGCTGTGCCTCACCGCCTGACAGCGTTGTTGAGGACTGCCCGATTTTTATATATCCAAGTCCAACATCATACAAGGTAGTAAGCTTTCTCTGTATCTGCGGCAAGCCTTCAAAAAAGGCAATTCCCTCTTCAACAGATAATTCGAGAACATCATAGATGCTCTTTCCTTTATATTTAACATCAAGCGTATCTCGATTGTATCGTTTTCCCTTACATACATCGCATTTAACATATACGTCAGGAAGGAAATTCATTTCAATGCACTTTACACCGTCACCTTCACATGCCTCGCAACGCCCACCGCGTATGTTAAAGGAAAATCTTCCTGCATCATATCCTTTTGCTTTTGCATCTTTGGTTTTCGCAAAAAGATTTCTGATATCCGTAAAAAGGCCTGTATACGTTGCAGGGTTTGAACGAGGGGTTCTGCCAATAGGGCTTTGATCAATTGCAATAACTTTATCAAGATATTCAAGACCTTCTACACGGTCAACCTTTCCAGGATAAGTTATTGCTCTATTCAAATCTCTTGCAAGTGTTCTGTAAAGAACCGAGTTAACAAGTGAAGATTTTCCGCTTCCCGAAACACCTGTAACTGCTATAAAACATCCGAGAGGAAAATCAACATTGATTTTTTTGAGATTATTCTCCTCTGCACCGATTACTCTTAAGAAATTGCCGTTACCTTGACGCCTTGTTTTCGGAACCTCGATACTGCTGCGTCCGGAAAGATACGCGCCTGTTATGGATTTTTCATTTTTCGCAATCTCTTCCGGTGAACCAACGGCAACAACCTCGCCACCGTGGATTCCCGCCCCCGGACCAATATCAACTATAAAATCGGCTGCCCGCATGGTATCTTCATCGTGTTCTACAACAATAACGCTATTTCCTATATCTCTCAAATTTTTCAATGTTTGAATAAGTTTTCCGTTATCTCTTTGATGAAGACCTATACTCGGCTCGTCAAGAATATAAAGAACACCTGTAAGTGCAGATCCGATTTGAGTTGCAAGACGAATTCTTTGCGCCTCACCGCCCGAAAGCGTTCCTGCAGTTCTTGCAAGGTTAAGATAATCGAGTCCTACGCTTATCAAAAAGTTTAATCTTGCCTTTATCTCTTTTAAAACCTCTTTTGCAATTTCGGCTTCATTTTTTCCGAGTTTGAGATTCTCGACAAAAGCGAGCATTTTATCAACCGATAGGCGACATATTTCATCTATATTTAAACCGCCTACGGTTACACCAAGAACCATATTAGACAAACGTCTGCCGCGACAGGCAGAGCACGCAACCTCTTCAACGAATTCTTGATAATAATCACCGCCTGCCATTCGCATTCTCTTTTCGATTATGTGAACAATTCCGTCATAGGTTGTTGTTTGCATCCTGCCTTCACCACCGAAATAACGCATTACCGTATATTTCTTATTGCCGGTTCCGTACATCAATGCATTCATAGCTTCATCGGAAAAGTCTGCAAGCGGAGTATCCAACGTGAACCCGTAATCCTCTCCGACCGCCGCAACAAGCGGACCAGTCCAAGAATCTTCGGTGAGAGTTTTAAATCCGTTAGCCGCGATTCCACCGTCACGCAAAGTCATATTTTTATGCGGAATGAGCTTTTTGACGGATATCCTTTGCATATTTCCGATTCCTGCACATTCGGGACAAGCACCTATTGGATTATTAAAGGAAAACATTCTCGGTTCAAGCTCGGGAAAACTTACACCATGTTCTTCACACGCATATTTTTGCGAAAATTCAAAGCTTTCCCCCTCCCCGTCGCGCTCTACCGTTACAACAGTAACCTTGCCATCTGCCGCCTTAAGGGCACTTTCAACCGAATCGGAAAGTCGTGAACGGATATCCGGCTTTATAACAAGACGGTCTACTACTATATCAATGGTATGCTTCAGATTTTTATCCAGCTTTATTTCCTCTGTCAGATCATACATGTTGCCATCAACACGCACGCGCACAAAACCACTTTTTCGCGCATCGGCAAAAACCTTTTCGTGCATTCCCTTTTGCGCCGTAACAACAGGAGCGAGAACCATAAATCTTGTTCCTTCAGGCAAAGCTGAAATTCTGTCAACTATCTGGTCAAGGCTTTGCTGGCGAATCTCTTTATTGCAAACGGGACAATGAGGTATACCAACACGAGCATATAAAAGTCTAAGGTAATCATAAATTTCGGTTACCGTGCCTACTGTAGATCGCGGGTTTTTAGACGTAGTTTTCTGATCTATCGAAATAGATGGAGAAAGCCCCTCAATTAGATCAACATCTGGCTTGTCCATCTGACCGAGAAACATTCTCGCATAGGATGAAAGACTTTCTACGAAGCGTCTGTGTCCCTCTGCATAAAGCGTATCAAACGCAAGCGAGGATTTTCCGCTTCCGGAAAGACCTGTCAAAACAACGAGCTTATCTCTTGGTATAACAAGATCAATGTTTTTTAAATTATTTACTCTTGCACCTTTAATTATAATATTTTTAGACATAAAATACCTATTACTTTTTCAACTCACGAATTTTATCACGAATATAAGCTGCTTTTTCAAACTCAAGCGTTCTGGCGGCCTCGCGCATTTCTTGAGTAAGCTTTTCAATCATACGATCTTTTTCAAGCCTTGTCATCTTCTTTTGCTTTTCGGGCTTTGCCTTCTTTCCAATCTCAATAACATCCGCAACCTTTTTCTTGACGCTTTCGGGTGTTATTCCGTGTTCTTCATTATATTTCATTTGAATCTCACGGCGACGATTGGTTTCATCAATAGCACCTCTCATAGATCGGGTGATGCAATCGGCATACATAATAACACGACCATTTACATTTCTAGCCGCACGACCAATAGTCTGAATCAACGATGTTTCGCTTCTCAAAAATCCTTCTTTATCCGCATCAAGTATAGCGACAAGCGAAACTTCCGGTATATCAAGACCTTCGCGAAGAAGGTTTATACCAACCAAAACATCGAATTCACCAAGTCTTAAATCACGAATAATTTCCATTCTCTCCATAGTTTCAACCTGGTGATGAATATATTTTACTTTAATATTGTGCGTTGCGAGATATTCGGTGAGATCCTCTGCCATTTTTTTAGTCATGGTAGTTACAAGAACCTTTTCACCGCGCTGAACCACAAGCCTTATCTCTCCAATAAGATCATCCACCTGTCCTTCTATTGGGCGAACTATAACTTCAGGGTCGATAAGTCCGGTCGGACGAATAAGCTGCTCGACAATTTCCGAGCTCTCGTTTTTTTCAAAATCTCCAGGTGTTGCGCTCACAAACACAACCTGCCTGATTTTTTCATCGAATTCTTCGAAAAACAAGGGTCTGTTATCAAATGCGGAGGGCAAGCGAAATCCATATTCAACAAGATTACTTTTGCGCGCAAAATCTCCGCCACTCATTCCTCTTACCTGCGGAAGAGTTACATGAGATTCATCAACAAACATTATAAAATCATCCGGGAAATAATCCAAAAGCGTGTATGGTGTAGAGCCCGCAGGACGACCCGCAAGAACCCTGGAATAATTCTCAACACCTGAACAAAAACCAACCTCTCGAAGCATTTCAAGGTCGTATTTGGTGCGTTCCTCTATTCTTTGCGCCTCTATAAGCTTCTTTTGAGAATTGAAGAAATCAACACGCTCGTGCATCTCTCTTTCTATTTCGAGAAGTGCCGCTTCTCTTTTATCATCGGAAACCGCATAGTGTGTTGCGGGAAATATCGCGGCATAGGATAAGTGTTCAAGCACATCTCCCGTCAATGGATTAATCTTCGAAACTCTATCAATCTCGTCACCGAAAAATTCTATTCGAATTGCCTTATCTGTACTGGATGCAGGAAAAACCTCAACCACATCACCGCGAATTCTGAACTTATTACGTATAAAGTTCATATCGTTTCTCTCATAGCTTATCGAAACAAGACTTCTCACAAGTTCATCGCGTGACATCTCCTGCCCGGGTCTAACCGAAACAAGAAGATCCTTATAATCTCGCGGGTCACCAAGAGTATATATACATGAAACCGATGCCACGATTATTACGTCACGACGTTCAAACAATGCCGAGGTCGCGCTATGACGAAGCATATCTATCTCTTCGTTTATCATAGCATCCTTTTCTATATACATATCCTTTCCCGGGATATAAGCCTCCGGTTGATAGTAATCATAATACGAAACGAAATATTCAACCGCATTATCCGGAAAAAAAGCACGAAATTCGGTACAAAGCTGTGCCGCAAGGGTTTTGTTATGTGCAAGAACGAGTGTCGGTCTATTCAGGTTTGCAATAACATTAGCCATAGTAAACGTTTTACCGGAGCCTGTAACGCCAAGCAAGGTTTGTGCACGCTCTCCTGCCAGTATTCCCGCTGTAAGAGCGCGTATCGCCTCGGGTTGGTCACCGGTGGGCTTATATTCACTTTTTAATATAAATTTACGCTCTTCCATAAAGAGTTCCTTTTTGATTTATATATGAATTACACGGTTATTAAATATAACCGTGTTTCATACATTTTTTAATAAATTTACGAGTAGATATCCTTCTCCAGCCAATTCTTTTTGCAATATCGCGAATATTATCATGTCCCAGTTCGTTTATAACAGGAATGATTTTAACCGCAACGCCTGCATCGTATGCAGCAAACGCAACAAAGACATTAACATAGCAAAGTATCATAGATACAGATATAAAAGGAATTATTGCTAAATAATTGGCTAAAGAATACATAATAAATGTAGGAATAAGAAACAGAATAGCTAATGCAAACGTCACAAAAGATAAGATAACGTATAGCTTTTTACGTTTTATCGCTTTTTCCATTTTGCTCCTCCGAGTAATTAATTATCCCAGTTGGTGAAAACTGCGTTTACGTCGTCATCCTCATTAAATTTGTCAAGCATTTTTTCCATATTATCTATATCCTCTTCGCTTTCAAGAGTAACATAAGTAGAAGGAATCTTTGCAAGATCCGCTGTATCTATTTTATAACCGAGTGCAATTATCGCATCTCTTACGGAATCAAGCTCGGAAGGAACTGTATAAATTTTGTATTCGCCCTCATCGCACTTGATATCCTCTGCACCGCACTCAAGCGAATCCTCCATTATTTTATCCTCATCGATTTCGTCATCTTCATCAATGATAGTAATAACGCCTTTTTCTTCAAAGAGATATGATACGCAACCGTTCTGTCCCATATTACCGCCATACTTATTGAACCATGCGCGAACATTTCCTGCAGTTCTGTTGCGGTTATCGGTAGATGTTTCAACTATAACGGCAACGCCCGAAGGACCGTAACCTTCGTAAGTGATCTCTTCGTATTGTATGTCATTATTATCGGTAAATTTTTTGATAGTACGCTGAATGTTTTCATTAGGCACGTTATTTGCCTTTGCCTTCGAAATAAGGTCGCGAAGCTTTGAGTTTACATTAGGATCGGGACCGCCCGCTTTGATAGCAACCGCCATTTCCTTTCCGATCTTGGTAAATATCTTCGCTTTGGCAGCATCCGACTTTTCTTTCTTGTGTTTAATGTTATTCCAATTGGAAGGTCCTGACGTATGATGTATCCTCTTTTCAAATTATAATCAATTAAATTTTTTCCGGTGTAGCTATGCAAATCAAATGCAAAGCATTTCGAAGAACAGCGCGTGTTGCCGAAGTCAAGGCAAGACGAGCATTTCTGATTTTTTCATCTTCGCAATTAATTATCTTACAATCGTGATAAAAACGATTGAATGCGGCGCACAAATCAAGCGCATATCTCGTGATAACGCTCGGTTCGTAATCCGAAATCGCCATACCAACTCTTTCGGGGAAAAGCGAGATGACCTTGACAAGCTCCGCCTCAGCTTCTCCGAGCTCAACGGAAGACAAAAGATCAGCTCCGCCCTCAAATGCACCTGCTTTTTCAAGAATCGAACAAGTACGCGCATAAGTATACTGTGCATACGGACCTGTGTTGCCATCAAACGAAAGCGCATCTTCCATCATGAAATTTATATCTCTCATACGGTTATTGGAAAGATAGTAGAATACTATTGCACCAACGCCAACTTTTTCGGCTATATTACGGCATTCTTCTTCATCCGGATTTTTTTCTTTAGCTATTTCGTAAACGCGCGAAATTGCTTCTGCAAACAGATCCTTCAGAAGAATAACGTTACCGGTTCTCGTTGCAAGCTTGGCTCCGTTAATGCTGACAGTACCGTAAGGAACATGAACGAGCTTATCATGCCAATCATATCCCATAAGTTCAACTACCTTAAACCACTGTGCAAAATGCAAGGATTGAGCAGCACTTGTAACATATATGGCTTTATCAAAATTGTATGTTTCCTTACGATATACAGCCGCAGCAATATCACGCGTCGGATAAAGAGTCGATCCGTCACGCTTAAGAATAAGACATACCGGCATATTCCACTTATCAAGATTGACAATAGAAGCACCATCATCAATTTCAAGAAGTCCCATATTGCGAAGCTTTTCAACCTGTGCCGGCATTTTATCGGTATAGAATGACTCACCTTTATAGCTATCAAAAGTTATACCGAGCTGTTTATATGTCTTCTCATACTCCTCAAGGCTAACCGAAACAAACCAACGCCAAAGAGCAAGGTTTTCTTCATCGTTATGTTCGAGCTTTGAAAACTCTGCACGTGCTTCATCAGCGAGTGCGGATTTTTTAGCCTTTGCCGCTTCTTCGGCAGAAAGTCCTGCTACACTTGCATCCTCTTCAGCCTTAATTTCATTATTAATTCTTACATAGAGAGCAACGAGCTCGTCAACTCCACCGGCCTCAATTTTTGCTTTGTCACCCCACTTTTTATAAGCAACTATAAGCTTACCGAATTGAGTGCCCCAGTCACCAAGATAATTTATACCGACGCACTTATATCCTACAAACTCAAAAAGAAGCTTCAAGGAATGACCGATAACGGTGGTTCCCAAATGACCTATATGAAAAGGCTTGGCAACGTTAGGCGAAGAATAATCCAAAACTACTGTTTTTCCTGCACCTTCATCGGTAGCACCATAGCGTTCACCGAGTTTTTCAACCTCGGAAACAACTCTCGTAGCAAAAGCGGAAACGCCAATACGGAAATTCAGGTATCCACCCATAGCCGATATTTCCGAAAACTCTTCACATTTAACCGTTTCGGAAAGCACCTTGGCTATCTCAACGGGTGAGCGACGAAGTGATTTAGAGAGTTTAAAGCACGGAAGAGCCAAATCGCCCATGTTTTTATCCGGAGGATATTCGAGCATCGCGAATATTTCATCGGAATTCAATATATCATTTAAAAACTTTTCCGATATTGCCTTTGCAAGCAATTCAGCTGTTTTTCTTTTTAAAGCAAGCATTTTCTAATATTTCCTTCTATAAATCAAAGAGTATTTTTCATTTTAACAAATTTTCTGCCACCCAAACTCGCGCGAACAAGGCTACAAGGAATAAAGGTGTTCATATTAAATGCATAAGCAAGTGCCGATTCCACTCCGGACTCAATATAAAATTCACCATCGATTTCAAAAATGCAGACAGGCGGAATATCCTCACCGGCAGAAAGCTTCTCGGAGTAGGATGAAACAAGATCTCCGTCTGCTTCATCGTCCGGATAATTAAGGCGCTCCGGAGTTATGAAGGCTGCTTTGTATTCATTATCGCTTTTCCATTTTTCCAAAGAACCGATAATGCAATCCGCGACCTCTCTCGGAGTTGCAGCACTTGTATCAACAATTAAAGAATAATTCATAAGATCCTTTATGTCAACGCCATACTGCATCATATATCTCTTTTTTTCACTTTCGCGCCTTGCCTTCGTTTCCGCAACCGTTGCTTCGAGAGTAGCGGCATGCTCCCCTTCTCGGTTTGCGCTCATAATTCTGAGTGCACTGACCTCAGGATCAACAGAAAGATAAACCTTGAATGTGCCGGGAGTAAAATGCCAAGCCATACGAGAATCAATAACAAGACGCTTGTCCACATCACCGAGTGCTCTAATACCGTCATCTATTTCAGTGTCAATTTCCGGATGTGTTTCCATATAAACATTTAGCTCTACCACGCTCATTTGGCGTTTGGCGGCAATAGAGCGCACGATTGCACCCGTAGAATAATATTCTGCACCGAGTTCTTCAATCAAAATGTTGGAAACAGTGCTTTTGCCACTACCAAGATCTCCGGCAAGCGAGATTTTTTCTTTCATAACCCCTCCGAGTTCAAAAACATATAGAATATTATATACTATTTTAGCGTCGGTGTCAATGAAAAACAGATAAATATTTAAGATATTTTGCCTACAAAAATATTTTTTTACTTTTACTTGAATAATTCAATTGATTTAAAGCAAAAATAGGTATACATAACCAAGGAAAGGAAAACGAAATGGAAAAGAAATTTAAATTCTCAGATAATCCAAATCTAGCAAAAACTATCTATGGAATTGTTGTTGCTGTGCTTTGTATTACAGCAATAATAATCGGTATCGTTGCGGCAAACAGCAAAAAGACCGACGAAACACCGATTACACCGCCCGATGACAACACCACACAAGAACCCGAAAATCCGGACGAAAACCAAGAACCCAATCTTCCATCCGGAGATGAAAACAAGGAGTCGGAAAAGCTCACGTTTATTGCACCTGTTTCTGGTAACGTAACAAAAACACACAGCTTGACAATTCCCGTATTTTCAACAACACTCGAGGAATGGCGTGTTCACGCAGGTATAGACATTTCTGCCGCAGAATCCGCGCCCGTATTTGCAGTAGCGCCCGGAGAAGTTACCAATGTTTATAACCATCCCATGCTTGGCACAACCGTCGAAATAACCCACGAAGGTGGAATAAAAAGCATTTATTCCAATCTTTCAGCAGACGGATCAGCGTTAGCAACCGTTGGCAGTTCTGTTGAATCTGGCGAGCAGATAGGTGTTGTGGGTGATACGTCAATATCCGAGCTTGCCGAAGAAACTCACCTTCATTTTGAAATGATGCTCAATGAAGAATGCCTGGATCCCTTAAGCTATATATCCGAAGAATCAAAGGAAGCATCTCTCGGTATATCAGCAGAAAATTAAAAATTGTATTTTTCCGACAGGGCTTTAATCCTGTCGGAATTTTTTATAATTGCCGCAACAGAAAGTATTGTCAACGCCAACAATATAAAATCCGAAGCGCGAACAACCAACTCAACATTTACAAAAAAGCCAAAGATAACAGACAGCAGAAACATTATACAGTATATTTTATACAGTTTAGTCAGATTCAAAAATTTCAAGCATTCATTACCATAATAAAACCAACAAACTACGGTCGAAAAAGCAAAAACCGAAACAGAAAGGAAAACAAGTTCTGCCGAAAGTCTACCAAAAATTGCTCCTATACTATCCATAACAAGTGCCACCCCCGAATCATAAGACTCAAAGTTTGGAACACTTAACAGAATAGAAAAGGCCGTTAGAACGCAAAGTATAACGGTATCAAAAACGACCTCACACATGCCAAGCGTACCGACCGTTATCGGATTTTCAACATTATTTCGCGCGTGTGCAAGAGATGATGTGCCTGCACCTGCTTCATTTGATAGCAAACCTCTTGAATATCCTTCGGAAATTACCTTGGATGAAAGAAATCCAAACACACCCCCACCTACACTTTTAAATTCAAATGCCGATTTAAAGATTTCCGTTGTTACTCTTGGAATCAAATTATAATTTAAAATAATGCATGATAAAGCCAAGCAGATATATATAAAAGCAAACGCAGGAATAGCAATTGACGTAAATTTCACAATTCCGTTTGTGCCTTTAAAAACTGTAAACATCAGCAATACAAAAAACAATATACAATACACTTGTTCGGGAAATTCGCTCCCCTGCCTTACGCATTCAGCAGCACTTGCGCTCTGCAAAGCCGATCCCATAAAGAATGCCAAAAGAATACAGAGTATTGCATATACTTGCGATAATTTTCCACCCAAGTTAACAAAACTTTTCTTTATAACATACATCATACCTCCACCGCTTTTATCACATAGTTCAGAGGTAAGTGCAGTTTCCGAATACTTTAATGCAGATGCAAAGATTGAAGAAACCAATAACCAAAAAACGCAACCTGCGCCCCCAACAGAAATTCCTACCGCGACCCCCACTATGTTTCCAACGCCAAGAGTGCCTGCAAGAGCAAGCGAGAGCGACGTCCTGCTCTCTTTAGATTTCAAGGCGTTTTTTATTAATTTAAAAGTCTTAATCGGATGAATATAGAAATTAAAACGCAAGCAGAACATCATATATGCTCCTGCTAAAGTAACAATTATAGGCAACAAAGAATTAATTAACATAATAAAATCCTCCGCAAAAATTTATGCGGAGGATTTTATAAAATATTCGATTTTAAATACATTTTTTAATTTTATCCATAGTTCTGATAAGTGCTTCAGAGATGGCAAGATGATCTGAATAAGTTTTTTTTCCAAGAATCATATCACGAAAAGACTCTAATTCAAAGATCATATTATTTTCACACGGGTTTGAATATACGGTCTTTTTTTCATTATTTCGAAGAACTAAAGTGAGCATTCTAGGTTCACTTATCTTGTCTATAAAAAGCGTTCCGTTTTCTCCTTCGATAAAAGAAGCAGAGCAACCTTCTGTAATTTTCGAATATTCAATCGTGGTTATATGTTCGCCATAATTTAATATGACAGAACCCGCACCGTCAAATCCATTTGAAAGCTTAACGGATGCCGCAAAAAGCGAATAGGGCTCGCCAAACAACCTTACCGAGAGCCAAAGCGGATAGACACCAATATCCGAAAGAGCAGAATTTTTCATTTCGGGATCAAACGCATTTTCAACAATTCCAAGCTTAAATTTATCATATCTAGTAGAGTATTTGCAAAACTCGAAATGCGCGCGTCTTACTTTTCCAATTTTCCCGATTGATTCAATTATAGCATTTAGCGAAGGATCATGAGCCGGACGCATAGCCTCAAGTAGCACTCTGCCTGATTTTAAGGCTGCATTTTTCATTTCCAAGAATTCATCAAAATTGACCGAAATGCTCTTTTCGCACAAAACGTGCTTGCCTGCATTAAGTGATTTTACCGTATGCTCCTTATGCAAAAAGGTCGGAGATGCAACATACACGCAATCAATATCGGGATCGAAAAGCATATCATCAAAGCTACAATAAACCTTCCCTATTGCATGTTTGTTTGCAAATTGCGATCCTTTTTCTTTGGTTCTTGAATAAACCGCAACCGCCTCTATTCCCTCTGTTTGTTTTATTGCATCAACCAATTTATCGCTTATAAAATTTGTACCAATTATTGCAAGTCTAATGTTTATCATATTCCTCAATTTATAAAAATTTCTTTATGATGATATACGCAATCATTCCGATTAACATACCGCCAAGCAACGGATAGAAAAACAGCTTATCGAACTTTCTGCTTCTTTCGAACTGTTTTTTCTGTTCTTCTTCATCCTCGGCATCAAGGCGGCAATCTTCTTCTGTTTCCTTTAAATCGTCCGGAACATCGTCCACAATTTCATCATTTGAATCTTCGCAAGAAAAATCATACGTACCGTCTTTAATGCGTTCTGCCCTATCTTTTGCACTCTCAAATATAGATTCCATCGTATCGAAGGTTAATTCATCATCGATATTTGAAGAAGTCATGCGCTCACCGAGAATTTCCATGGATTTTTTTATATCATCATAATTTTTACCAAGAGTTACACCGTCAAGATGTTGCTCGCAACTCTTACATAAATATCGAGGATTTCCAAATCCCCCCATAGCAAGAATCGGAGCATCGTCACTATCTACCGCAACTTTACATATCGAACAGAGTTTTTCCATCTCAAATTCCTCCAAAGATTATTTTCCTCCGCGCAATGTTTTTCTAACCTCTGCCATATATTCTTCTCTGAGTGCCTTTTGTTCACTTTTTTCTTCTTCGGTAAGTTCTCTTACCTTCGAAAGTCTTCCAAGCTCGTTTATTCTATCAATCTTTATTTTTTCCATTTTAAATTTCCTTCTTATACAGCTTTGCCAATCCGCCGGCCGACGTTTCTCTGTAAATATGAGAAAGATCCTTTCCTGTTTCGTACATAGTTTTTATAACAAGATCAAGTGAAATTTTTCGCGATCCCGAAAGAAAATTTGCAAGACTCATAGCATTTATAGCTCGCATAGCCGCAACCGCATTTCTTTCGATACACGGAATCTGCACCAAACCGCAAATCGGATCACAGGTAAGACCAAGGTGATGCTCAAAAGCGATTTCTGCCGCATATTCTATTTGATCTATGCCCATTTCAAAAAGCTCGCCAAGTGCCGCTGATGCCATTGAGCACGCTGTGCCAATCTCTGCCTGGCATCCGCATTCAGCACCGCTGATAGATGCATTTGTTTTAACAAGATTTCCAAGGAGTCCCGCGACGGCAAGTGCTTTCAAAATATGCTTATCGGAAAAACCGTGTTTTTCCTGCATATATTTCAAAACAGACGGTAAAACAGCGCATGCACCACACGTCGGAGCTGTAACAATAACTCCGTTATCCGCATTTTCTTCACTTATAGCATAGGCATATGAGCAAACAATTCTGTTCTCTCTTGTTACAGGGCTTTCGTCAATATGACGCTGATTATATAAATACTGCGCCTTTCTTTCCACCTCAAGACCGCCCGGTAACACTCCGGATGTTGTAAGGCCGCGATGAACAGATGCCTTCATAGTTTCCCAGACCTCATAGAGGAAGGAATATATTTCTTCGCCCTCGCACCTTTCAACATAATCCGAAAGTCTGATACCCTCGTGCTTGCAGTATGCGGCAATTTCCGAAAATGTCTTTTCGGAATAAATATCCGCATCCTCTTGCACTGCCTCACCGAAAATTCGAATATCTCCACCGCCAACACTTAAAAAACGCATACGGTTTTCTCTTTTTCCGTTTTTAACGGAAAATATATCCATTGTATTTTCGTGAGGCAAATCCATCGAATCAAAATCAAAGATGACATTGACTTTTTTATCTGTGCAAATACTTTTTATAGCAACATCTGTTCCGTGCCCCTGCCCTGTTTTAGCAAGCGAACCGTAAAGAATTACATCATAAGAATCTGCATTTGCATTTTTATTGACAAAAACGCTCATAGCCTTTGCCGGCCCCATTGTATGCGAGCTTGACGGTCCTTTACCTATTTTGTAAATATCTCTAATAGATTTCATTAAAGTACTTTGCTCCCTCAAAAATGTAAATAATATATTTTTAAATCTTAATTCGCTTTGAAACAAAAAATGCAAGCCAAAGCTTCAATGCATCGAATATTATAAACGGCAGCACCAATGTGCAAACGGCATATATAAAATCACCGTCATAAATAAGCACATACCAAAGCACACCGAATATGTATAAAACAGCGTGAGCAATTATCGAAGAAATCACACGAGAAACCCGAATGAATGTAAAAAACCAATACACAAGCGATAACAAAACAAAACCGACAATGAATCCTCCCAAAGGATCGAGCAATCTTCCGACTCCACCGGAAAATCCGGAAAACACAGGTATACCTATAGCACCTAACACTACATACAAAAAAACACTAGCCGTTCCGAGCTTTCCCCCAAGCAGAAAAAGGGACAAAAAAATCGAAAAGGTTTGCATTGTTATAGATAGCATAAAAATTGGTATTGAAATAAACGCAGATACCGAAATTATTGCCGCAAACAATGCAATCAGCACACAGTTTTGTATCAATGCTTTTCTTTTCATACACTTCTCCTTTAACTATATTTTATTTTAACATAAATCTTTATACAAGTCAATTCAAAAGGCGAAAAAGCTAAATATTTTTAATTGTAAGTTGCCAAAGTAAAATCCGTTTTCAAAAGCGGTGAGGGATTTGCCAAA
>CAYRJG010000043.1:0-14919 GCA_964424525.1 uncultured Ruminococcus sp. | reverse complement strand
ATCAGACTCGCGGCAGAACCCGTACCGTTCAGGCTATGGTAATGGGTGAGTAAGGGGACCTTTTTATTAGTCTTCTTGATGTTCGTGAATAAAGGCACTTCAACTGAAAATAAACAGAAGAGGCTGAGTCAAAAGCTTTTAATTAAGCTAATGGCTCAGCCTTTTGCTATGTAATTTTGGTAAACCGAACTAATTTCTGCTACTTTGAATACAAAATTTCTTTTGAAATAAACAAATGAAAATATTCAAAAATAACCCTATTAAAAACATGTTCATATTTTACACCCTGATTTTTGTTCATTATTAACAAAATATCATATCAAACTACGCGTTTTTGGGAACTCAATTATACTTACAACCGCAAAAATATATGTTACAATAATAGTGCAAATCGATTTGACAACTTTTAATTTTTTATTTATAATTAAGGAGGTACAATGAGTGAAATGACAGTTTCCCCCGATTTTTATTTAGAGGGGGATAGTAAACAATGGAAAAACTGGCAAGCAATATATCTCGATATTAAAACTTGTCAGAATTGCCGCAAAAAGCATGGTAAAATATACGACTTTAATGCAAAACGTTACCAACCAGAACATGAAAATTGCAGATGCTCTGTTATACCAATGCGAACAAAAGAGGTTGGAACTGCAACCGATAGAGGTTTTGACGGTGCTGACGCATGGCTACTATATCGTAATAGACTGCCAGATTATTATGTTACAAAAGAAGAAGCTATAGCCGCTGGTTGGGATAATAGACAAGGTAACTTAGCAGATGTCTGTCCGAATAAAATGATTGGTGGAAACCTATACGAAAATCGTCGTGGATTGTTACCAGAAAGACAAGGTAGAATTTGGCGCGAAGCCGATTTTGACTTTTTTGAGGGCTACAGAAACAACAAAAGAATTCTATACTCTAATGATGGTTTAATATTCATTAGCTATGACCATGCCAAAACTTTTTATGAATTGATGGAATGAGGTGATTAAATGTTAAAGACATATAAATATAAAGTAGATTTCTCGGAGGTAAAATACTTTATTGAAATTCACGAGGTTCTTAAGCGTGATCTGAATTTTCCCGATTATTACAGCGGAACATTAGATGGTCTTTGGGATTGTTTGACTGATATGCTTGGTGGAATAAATTATATAGAAATACATGGGTTTGATATTATAGAAAAGAAATATCCCGAAGAGAGTAAAGAAATATATTCTGTTTTACAAGAAACCAAGCATGCCTATAATGATAAATATTCAGATAGATTTTTTGTTACTATAGTTCATCAGGACGGAACTCGCGAAGAAATAAAATAGTTGACAAGTGCTAAGGTTCAAATCCCGTAAGTAACTTGAAAATATTTATGTATATGAAATCAATACCAAAGTAACTACAATAATTGCGCAACCTATAATGTTTATGCGCGAGAGTTTTTCTTTAAAGAGGATAGCCGAGGCTATAACGCTCAAGACAACGACGCCCGAGTTGCAGAAGGTCCAAAGCAGATTGATGTCGATAAACTTTGCGATAACGACCAGGATGTTGACTGCTGTTGCCGCAACTGCCGCTGAAAGAATGAGAAAGAGAAGCGAGAGTTTGGTTTGCTTAAAGACCGAGGGGGTGCGGCGCCCGTTTTTCAAAATTAGGTATATAAACGAAAATATTGATGCAAGACCGAAGGTATATATAAGCATCTCGTCCTTTTGACTCTCGCCTGTATATGCCTGTTGGAGATTTATAAGCGAGCCGTATGCGCCGTTTGCGATTGCAAGCAAAAATCCCGAAATAAGAAATTTCTTCTTATTCTTCATAGATTCATTTGCGCGCTTGTTTACAAGATAGCCCGAAATGAAGATAACAAGAAGGCAAATAATCTTCCATATTGATGGAAAATCAGCAAAAGCTATAACAGATGTGAGTATAGGAAGGGCGATTCCGCCTGTAACCGAAAATACCATAACTCCGGAATACGGACCGTTGTTTGAAGATATTTGAGTGAGTAGATAATAAAAGAAGTATACGGCGGCATTGATAGCACCGAGAATGAAGGTGAGAAGATTGAATTCAAATGAAAATCCGCCTGCCATAAAGGATATAACCGATGCAATAGCACCGCTTATAGTTGCATAAACAAAGGTTGTATACCGAGAGTCGCCGGGATATTTGTCACCGTATATTTTGAAAAACAGCGTTTGCAGAGTATAGAGAACTATGCAAAAAAGAATAAGCAAAACGTTTATCATAATTCACCCAAATATAAGTATTCCGCGCATAAGCGCAAGGTTTATTTTAATACAGAGCATATATTTTGTCAAGTAATTTTATGAAAAACGCTTTACAAAATTTAATAGGTGAGGTATACTTGATATATCTATATGAATTTCAAAAAGCGAAAGGTATAAAGGTATATAAATATGAAAATCAATTTCCTTGGTGATAGTATAACCGCAGGTGCGGGTGCAAGCAAATACGAGCTTTGCTATGTAGAGCAGGTTGGAAAGATACTCGGTTGCGAGGTAGAGAATTTTGGCGTTGGCGGAACGAGAATCGCAACACAGAAATCGGTATCGGATGATCCAAAGTGGGATGAGCATTTTATGATTCGCGCTGAAAAGATGGGTGCAGCCGACAGAGTTTTCGTTTTTGGCGGAACTAACGATTACGGTCACGGTGATGCGAAATTCGGCAAAATGGGAGATGAGAGCGAATACACATTCTACGGTGCTTTCAATAATCTTGTAAAATATCTTGTCGGAAAGTACGGTGCCGGAAAGCTCTGTTTCATTCTTCCCATTCCGAGATATAATATGAATTCTCTTCTCGGCAGTGCCGAGCGCAAGGCAAATACCGAAAAATATAATAACAGCGACCTTCATATCCTTTCGGAATACATAAACGCAGAGATTGAAATACTCGAGAAATACGGCGTTGAATATCTTGATCTTTCAGCATATCTTCCCGAGCCTGATACCAACGGTGCATCTGAGTTTTTTGTTGACGGACTTCATCCTAATGATCTCGGTCACAAAATTATCGCAGAGCAGGTTTCTGAATATGTAAAATCCAAATCGTAATAAAAATTCGACTTTTCGCAAAAGATTGGGGCGAGGATGCCATATAGGTTATCCTCGCCCGTTTTTATGTATTTGATCTAGTCCGATTTAATTATTTTATAACGTAAGGCTCTGCATCATCTATCTTGCGAACGTGAGGGCAGCTTGGAGCTTCACGATAGGTAGGTGCAAGAAATCTTACGGCATTTTTAATTATAGTCTGCACGTTTTTGTCGTAGTAGGTAGGGAAGGTTTCGTGACCGGGCTGGAAATAGAATATCTTTCCGTTTCCGCGCTCGAAAAGGCATCCCGAACGGAAAACCTCACCTCCGGAATAGTTCGCGATAAGGAGAAGCTTATCGGGGGTAGGGATAACAAAGGGCTCGCCGTAGGTTTCCTCTTGCGGGAGCGTGAAATAACGGTCGATTCCGCGAGTTATCGGATGGGATGGCTCAATTACCCAAAGCACCTCGCTATCGCCCGACTCGCGCCAGGTAAGACCGCAGGATGTTCCGAGAAGATATTTGAATGGCTTTGAATGGTGCGCCGAATGAAGGAAGATGACTCCCATTCCCGAAAGCACCGCGTCGCGCACCATAAATGCAACCTCATCGGGAACGTTTTGATGCTTTAGATGTGCCCACCAGATAAGCACGTCTGTTTCGGCAAGAATTTCGGGAGTGATGCCGCAGTTCTCATCGTCAAGGGTGGCGCATTTTACACTAATATCGTCGCAACGGAGAAATTCGGCAACCGCCTCGTGAATACCGCGGGGGTAAATTTCTTTTACGCACTCTTCGGTTTTTTCGTGGTAAAATTCATTCCAAACAAGCACTCGAATCATTGATTTGTACCATCCTTTAAAGATAATTTTTATCATCTTAATATTAACACGGGCATACTTTAATGTCAATAAAAAATCAAGAATTTGAAAAAAGAGGTCAAAAGAGTGTAAAAATAATATGAAATTTGCACATCTGCTCCCAAGGTACTTGAATTTGTACTTTCGTTAGTGTATAATTATTATACAAAGCATTACTTATCTATTAGTGAACGGAGGAATTTATATGTATTTCAATATTGCGGCAATAGCAATAGGTGCAATCTCAATTTTAACCTTTTTGCTTTATGCTCTTGATAAGCTTAAAGCCAAGCTTATGGCTTGGAGAATCCGCGAGAAAACGCTTCTTTTCTTATCCTTTTTCGGCGGTGCAGTCGGCGGCACTCTTGCTATGCTCCTTTTCAGACATAAGACAAGACATTGGTATTTCGTTTTCGTTAACGCGGTAGGACTTATCTGGCAGATTGCGCTTCTTGTCTTTCTTTTTCTTTTGAAATAATTTGACACGGGTGCATTTTTCGTTGATTTTTTGAAAAATAGCATTTTGTGGCAAAAAAAGAGCATTTTAGTGCTTGTTATTTTGCAAAATTGGGTGTATACTATTGTTAGATAAAAATAAATAGGAGAAAAAGTATGAAAAAGATTATTTGCAAGGTAGAATACGATACCGATGTGTCCGAGCTTGTTGCTAAGGTAACGTGTGGTGAGTTCGGTGACCCTCGCGGATACGAGGAATCCCTTTATAAAACCCCCGCGGGAAAATATTTCCTTTATGTAAACGGTGGTGAGGATTCAATTTATCCGAAAGAGGATATTAAAAGACTTTCCGAAAAGAAAGCCGATGAATGGAAGGCAGAAAACGGCAAATAATTTTGCTGTTATTAATAAAATATAGCCGTGGGGTAGGGTGAGCCTGGCTTTTTGGTCCGGCACGTGCTGCCCCAATATTTACGGTTTGGAGGTAAATTTTGTCTATTAAGGAAATCAACGAAAAGCCGAATGTTTTCTCAAAGCCCCTCGTGCTTTTCGTCACAGCTATGGTGTCCTGCGCTCTTTGGGGCAGTGCTACACCTGCAATAAAAATCGGATATGAGCTTCTTTCGGTTTCGGGAACGGCGTCTATAATGCTCTTTGCGGGTATGCGCTTTACCCTTGCGGGAATATTTACGGTTATAATCTTCTCGCTGTTTCAGCGAAAACTGCTGATCCCCAAGCGCGAAAATCTTTGGCGCATAGGATTCGTCAGCGTTTTTCACACGATAATTCAGTACATATTCTTCTATCTCGGGCTCAGTCTTACAAGCGGAGTTAAGGGTACTGTTGCAAGCGGATCGGGAGCTTTCTTTGCCGTTCTTATTGCAGCCCTCATATTCAAACAGGAAAAGCTCACCTTCAAGAAGATCGCAGCCTGCATTATCGGATTTGCGGGTATAGTTATCATAAATCTTAACGGTCTTACATTTACAAGCGATCCGTGGGATATTATCGGTGTTGTATGCGTTCTTTTATCGACTATATCATCCTCGTTTGCATCGGTTCTTATGAAGAAGTTTTCAAATTATGAGAATCCCGTAGTTTTGACCGGATATCAGTTCTTTGTCGGTGGAATTGTTATGATTATAATAGGTCTTATATTCGGTGGCAAGATCACCTTCGCAGATGCCCTGGGAATTCTTGACCTCGTTTATCTTGCTCTCCTTTCGGCGATAGCATATTCGCTTTGGGGTCTTCTTCTTAAGGCAAACCCCGTATCCCGTGTAACCGTTTTCAATTTTATGACCCCTATTTTCGGTGTAATTTTGTCGGTTATATTCCTTGATGAGTCCTCGGTTAATCCGATAAACCTCATTATAACTCTTATTCTCGTTTCAATAGGAATACTTCTTCTTAACTATCAGCCGAAGGATAAGCTCGGTAAGTAATTAACGAAATATAATAGTTGGCACGAGGGCGCAGATTGCGATGCGCTCCCGTGCTTTTTTTAACGCAAGGTTAATTATTTTTGGCTTTAATAAATTCCGTTGAATTTTTCTTCTTTATATGCTAAAATAAATCTATATAAAGATTTTGCGCGGGGGAATTATGAAATTTATACATATATCCGATTTACATCTCGGAAAGCGCGTTTTTGAATATTCGATGATCGAAGATCAAAAGTATATTCTCGACAGAATAATTGAGATTGCAAAAAGCGAGTCGCCAAGCGGTATTCTTATTGCGGGTGACGTATACGACAAGGCCGTTCCGACGGCAGAGGCGGTGGAGCTTTTTGACTGTTTTCTCACTCGCATAAACTCCCTCGGCATTGAGTGCTTTATCATAAGCGGAAATCACGATTCGCAGGAAAGACTTTCGTTTGGAAGAAGCCTTATGTCACCAAGCGGAATTCATATAGCACCTGTATATTCCGGCACATGTGAGCCGATTGTGCGTCGAGATGAGCACGGTGAGGTCAATATCTATCTTCTTCCGTTTATAAAGCCTACCGCGGTCAGAAGATTTTTCGACCTTGAAATTGCAAGCCATACCGATGCTTTATCGGCTGTAATCGATTCTATGAATATAAACAAAGCCGAGCGAAATATTCTGGTTGCTCATCAGTTCGTTACAGGCGCGCACCGTTCCGAGTCGGAGGAAATAAGTGTTGGCGGTGCGGATAACGTTGATGCGGAGGTCTTTTTTGATTTTGATTATGTTGCCCTCGGTCATATCCATTCTCCGCAAAGAGCAGGCAGAGAAAATATACGCTATTCGGGCACACCGCTTAAATACTCCTTTTCCGAGGTGAGTGACACAAAATGTGTTACGGTTGTTGAAATCGGGGAAAAGGGATGCGTGGATATAAGAGAAATTCCTCTTATTCCTATGCGCGATATGAAAGAAATTCGCGGAAAATATAACGATATAATGCTGAAATCTTTTTGGGAAAATACTACATATCGTGAGGATTATATGCATATTACCCTTACCGATGAGGAGGATATTCCGGATGCGATAGGCAAGCTTCGAACAGTATATAAAAATCTTATGAAGCTTGATTACGATAACGAGCGCACGCGTCATAATTCAGTAGTGGATTCTGTTGAAAATATCGAGAAAAAGAGTCCGCTTGAGCTTTTTGGTGAATTGTTTGAATTGCAAAATAACCGTAAGATGACAGACGAGGAGTGCGATATAATAGGCTCGCTTCTTGAAAGCATTAAGGAGGTGGAGTGATGCGTCCTATAAAGCTATCAATGAGTGCCTTCGGTCCTTATGCCGACCTTGTGGATATAGACTTTGAGTTGCTTGGAAAAAGCGGACTTTACCTCATAACAGGTGACACGGGTGCAGGCAAAACCACTATTTTTGATGCAATAACCTTTGCCCTTTACGGAGAAGCAAGCGGAGATGTGCGCGAGGCGGGAATGCTTCGTTCAAAATACGCAGATTCGAAAACTCCAACCGAGGTTGAATTTGTGTTTGAATACGGTGGTGAGCGTTATACCGTCAGGCGTAATCCCGAATATGAACGCCCAAAGACCAAGGGTGACGGATTTACCTCGGAAAAGGCGGCGGCTGAATTGACTCTTCCCGACGGAAAGGTTATAACCAAGCTCCGTGATGTAAATTCCAAAATATGCGATATTATCGGCATTGACCGTTCTCAATTTACCGAAATAAGTATGATAGCACAGGGGGATTTTCTAAAGCTTTTGCTTGCGAGCACCGATGAGAGAAAGAAAATCTTCCAAAAAATATTTAAAACTCGCACATACTATCTTTTGACCGAGCGTTTAAAATCCGAGTCATCAAAGCTTACTCGTGAGTATGAAAATGAGGCTATGAGTCTTCGTCAGTATGTATCGGGAATAAAAGCACCAGAGGGGGGCGAATATGCCGAAAAGCTTTCCGAGATAATCGAGTCAGAAGCGGTGACCAGAGATGTAATATCACTTGTCGAAGGCTTTATTGAAATCGATACGGCAAAGCGAGCAAGTCTTTTAAATAAACGCAAGTCAACCGATGCGGAGCTTGAAAAAATTGCCGAGCGTCTTGCACTTTCTGAATCGTATGAGGTAGCTCGTGCGAGCATTTTGTCGGCAAAAGAGGAGATTCGAGTAAAATCCGAGGAGCTTTTATTCCTAAAAGCACGCCTTTCGGATGCGAAAGAAAAAGCACTCGCGATAGAATCGATTGTTGCACAGATTGCTAAAATAGAAGCGGAAATACCGCGCTATGCAGAGCTTGCCGTAGGTAAGAAAAAACTTTCTGTAGTGGAGAAGAATATTCTTGAAAGCGAGAGCTTGCAGAACGAAAATCTTCGCACGGGTGAGGCTATTTCGGATGCTCTGACTCTTGACCGAAAGGAAAGAGAGAGTCTTGCGGATGCCAAAGAGATGTTTGAAAAGCAAAAATCAAAGCTTTCCGAGATTGATTTGCAGATAGGAAGGCTGGATTCTGTCAAAGCGGAGCTTGAAAGAATCTCCGAGCTTGAAAAAAGACTTTTTGAGAGCCGCGAGGAATATAAAAAATGCACAGATGCCGCAAGAGAGGCGCGCGAAAAGCACGAGATTGCTCATCGCACCTACCTTGACGAGCAGGCGGGCGTTCTGGCTAAAACTCTTACCGCGGGCGAGCCTTGCCCGGTATGTGGCTCTACGTCGCATCCTATGCCCGCGAAAACCTGCGAAGGCGCACCTACAAAGGATGAGCTCTTGCGAATAAAAGAAAATGCGGATAAGCTTACCGAAAAGGAGAGCACGGCTTGCACCGTTGCGGGAAGGCTTGGCGGTGAAGTTGACGGAGCGAAAAATACTCTTTTGCGTTCATCCGCGGAGCTTCTTGAAATCAAGAGCTTTGATGAGATAGATGCATCTTATAAAACCCGTATGGAAAGGATGCAAGATGAGCGAATTGAATGTGTAAAAGATCTTCGGGCACAGGAGAAAAAAATGCTTCACCGCGATGAGCTTGATGCGCGTATTGCTCAATCTGAAAAGAAAATTACAGAGCTTAAAGACGGATACGAAAAGAGAGCAGAAGAGATTCTCAAGCAAAGATCCGAAGCACTTGAGTTGCGTGTAAAAACCGATGCGCTTTCGGCAGGACTCACTTTTGAATCTGCCGAGGAGGCGGAAAAGAAAAAAGCGGCACTCGTGACTGTAAAAGCGGAAATTTCGAATGCACTTTCCACTGCAACCGAAGCGTATGACTCCTGTGATAAGAGTATAGCAGAGCTTTCTGCAAGGCTTCGTGCGGCAGAGGAGCAGCTCAAAGGAGCAAAGCAGATTGATTCTGTTGCGGATAAGGCGCGTCGCACAGAGCTTCGCACCGAAAAGGAAGAGCTTGACACAGCCGAAAATGAAATATTCTCACGGATTGAGCAGAATAGCTCATCTTTATCAAATATACGCCGTATTTCCGAGCGTGTCGCAAAATCCGAAGAGAATCTTAAGAGAATTCGTCTGCTTTCAAATACCGCGTGCGGCAATCTTACGGGCAAAGAAAAAATCAGCTTTGAAGCATATGTTCAAATGACCTTCTTTGAACGAATCATCTCGCGCTCAAATCTTCGACTCATGATGATGACGGGCGGTCAGTATGAGCTTGTTCGCCGCCGCGAGGCGGAAAATAACCGAAGCCAATCCGGACTTGAGCTTGATGTTATCGACCATTATAACGGAAGCGTGAGAAGCATTAAAACGCTCTCGGGCGGTGAATCCTTCAAGGCATCACTATCCTTGGCACTCGGTCTTTCGGATGAAATACAGAGCTCTGCCGGTGGAATTCGCCTTGATTCAATGTTTGTCGACGAGGGATTCGGTTCGCTTGACGAAGAATCGCTTGATGCGGCTATGCGTGCGCTTACGAGCCTTGCAGACGGGGAGAGAATCGTGGGAATAATTTCACACGTATCCGCACTTAAGGACAGAATTGATAAGCAAATAGTAGTTACGAAGGATAAATGCGGCACAAGTCGCGTAAAAATAATTACGGGTTAACCCGATTTATGAAAGGAATTTATTATGTCGGAATTTTTGGCAAGTCTTCACCCTGCGCTTGTTTGCGCAATAATTTGTATAGCAAAGATTGTTGAAATAAGTATTCAATCGCTCAAAACCTGTATGATGGTAAAGGGGCAAAGACTAAAAGCGGCAGGGCTTGGTTTTGTTGAGTGCGTTATTTGGGGTCTTGTTATCTCAACGATCATAGGAACTCTCGGTGATAACCTTCTCCTTCTTCTTTTCTATTGTATAGGCTATGCTGCAGGACTTTTCATTGGCTCATCCATTGAGAATAAAATCGCTCTTGGCACATCAAACCTTGAGCTTATAGCAAGTGATGAAAGCACCGAAAAAATCATCGCATACTTAAAGCGTGAAAACAAGGGATATACGGTATTCGAGGGGCACGGCTCAAAGGATAAAATGAATATGATATTCATTGTTATATCGCGCAAGGAAACACCCAAGGTTCTTCGCGAGATTCGCCAATCCTGTGATAACAAGGTCTTCGTGGTTGCATCCGAGGTAAGCAAATACGCGGGCGGCTACGGAATGGTAAAATAATTTTTTTATAAAATAAAGGGAGCTTTAGCGTTGCTTTCGCAGGGAAACGACGGTGAAGCTTCTTTTTTAAATAATTTTTCGTAGTTAGAACTATTGAAACGTCTTTTGCCTGATGGTATTATAAAAATAAGAAAGGTAAAGGAGCTATTTTATGGGACTTTGGACGTTAACTCACTTTTTTAACATAATACCTGCATTTATAGTGTATATTGTTTTGGCGTTTTTACTTGCAAAGCCTTTTTCAAAAATGGATGAGAAGAAAAGACTTATACCATTCAAGGCTTTGGCTCTTATTCTCCTTGTGCTCGAGGTAATGAAGCAGATAAAATCCTTTGAGGGCGGATATGACCTTTATTCGCTTCCGTTTCACTATTGCTCGCTTTTCCTCTATCTTCTTCCGCTTCACTCCTTTTATCACGGAAAATATAAGAAAGCGGTTGATGCGGCAACACTTGCCTGCACATCCTCTCTTTTCCTCTTTATGCTTATAATGCCCGCCGTCGTATTTCCCGAAAGCGCGATAACAGGATTCTTTTCCGGATTTATGGATACACACACGATTCTTTTTCATTACCTTGTATGTATCTATTTTCTCCTTATGCTTTCGGCAGGCTTTTATAGATTTGAACCAAAATATGACCTAAAGGTCGTTACGGTATTTCTTGCGGCATATGTCATGCTTGCAACGATACTTTCTTTTACTCTCAAAACCAACTATCAGAATCTTTACAGATGTCATCTTGCGATGGTAGAGGAAATAAGACTTGCTATGGTCGCCTCAATAGGCTGGCTTGGACACGCAATTTACGTCGCTGTGCTCTTTGTGCTCACGATACTCTTTGCCTTCCTTTCATACTATCTTACAAAATGGATACTTGCGCTTATAGCAAACAGCTCGAAGAAATCCAATACGGAAAAAGATAAGTCACTTGTCTGAAAAGGTATATTTAAAACAAAAATTAAGACGTTAGCAACCTCGTGTGCTAACGTCTTTTCTTGTTTGAAATTTTTATCTGTATTTTTCGATAAGCGCCTTAATATCAGCAAGAAGCTTGCGATCCTTAGATGTGCTTGCGTCGGGATTTGACGGTGCTTCTAAATCTTCTTTATCTAGGCTCAAAAGATAATTTGGATCAATTTTTAAAATTTGACATATCCTACGCATCTGGTCGAGATTAGGTTCTTGAAGGTCACGCTCAATTTTTGAATAGTTAGATTGGTTCATCGGAATAAGGCTCGCAACCTCGGATTGACTCATATCAAGATCCTCGCGAGCATTTCTTATTTTAGTTCCTATCTTCATTTTTAATCCCCCTTCACCATGGGATAATTGATTCAAAAGGTATTTCAATACCTCATAACTTAATTATAGCATTTTAGAATAAAAGTCTTGACTTTTAGTTAAAAACGCGATATAATGTAAGCTGTAAGTTAAAAAATAACTCATTACTTACAAAAAAGTTAAGATGTAACTAAAAACAATCTATATGGTAAAGGAGATTTTGAAATGTCTATTAAGGATTTTTTTGAAAAAATGGTGGAAAGTGAATCTTTTTTTGTTTTTTTTGTTATGCTGTTTGCAATTATTGTGTTCATTTTTGCCGTGCCGTTTATAACTAAAACTATTGTTAATAGCAAAAACGCAAAGGAGCCGATAGAAATACATCATGCACGTGTTTTGAAAATACAAAATTCCGGATGGTTTGGAAAAATGGTAAACATTTGCGGAGTTATTGTTGAATTGGAAAACGGAGAACGCAAGATGTTTGATGTAGATTTAAATTGTAGCATGCTGTTAATTGAGGGAGAAGAAATATCGATGTCATCTCAAGGATCAAGGATGCTTAAGTTTGAAAAGATTATAACAAAAACAAAGGTTGAAAGCGATGATGAATAAAGTACATAAATTTATAGTGATTTTTTGCATATTGGGCATATTGCTTGCTTCCTTTTTCGGATGTGCAAAGGAAGAGGAAAATATAGATATTTACAAGGGAAAAGAGTGTATTAATTGCTCAAATCAGGCTACGCATCATTTACTTGGTCCAAAACCACCGTTTGATGCAAATGATAAAAATTTTGAGGAGACTGTCAACATTCCCGGTGCAAATGTTGGAACTACCGGGTCTGTAGGGCGGATTTTCTACTGCGATGAATGCTATAGCAAGATTCCGATGGCTTGATAATTATTTAAATATTAGATTATAAGTATTGGTTTGCGAGGAAATGTTAAAATGAAAAAATTAAAGGTGCTATTAGTTATAGGAATATTGGTTATTGCCATTATTGTTTTTTATAATTTGTTTTCGGGAAAGCGTTGCACTTATTGCGAAAGCCGAGATGTAAAATATGAGTCATTTTTTGTTCCGGCCGGAACTGTAAGTGAATATCTTTGCGAGGACTGCTATCAAGAAATGTATCCTTATCCGGACTATTGGATAATAAGGCCGGTTTCCTGATTTTTAAATTTAGGTTCGCTGTTTGTTCATTGTGAGTAATTTCTTTTAGATAGCGTAATATAATATGATGTGCATATCCTATAATCGGGATAAGTAAAAAGCGGATGTTCTTTACCGAAAGTATTGAGCATCCGCTTTTCTTTATAATGAAATTATTTAACTAATCTTACACGCCCTCGGTGATAAGCCATCGGTATTCACCGCTTTTCGGAAGTATTATCATAATCAGAGCTAATCCGAGCAGAATTCTTGCAAGTAAAACGTCGGCAAATATTATAATCGGGATAGAAATTGCGAGAAGGATAAGGGCGCTTCCGATATAATCTTTAATGGGAAATAGGCGTTTTTTTGACACGGTTCTGGCTGAAAATCTAACGAACAAGAGATTTACAGCTGCGCTTATCGGTACTATAAAGGCTGCCGCAACATAGCCGTAGCGTAGGGTGAGCATTAGATTCAGCATAAGAGTAATGAGTGTTGATGAAAGGGAGGCGGATGAGAGAAAATAGGTTTTTTCGTAGTAGGTTATTACGTTTGCAGAAAGTCCGTTAAAAAAAGAAAAGGGAATAGACAGTGCTATCGGATAGACCGCAATAAGTGCGTTCGCGTATTCGCTCGGTGCGAGAATTCTGAATATTTCGGGCACTGCGGTGAGAAATAGCAGGGTAAGGGTTGCGGAGAGAAAAAAGAGCTTTTTTGTGACCTCGTTTATGATATCAAAGCTACCTTGTAAAAGCTTTCGGTTTATCCAAGGATAGAGAGCAGAGGCTATTCCGCTTGATAATATCGAGAGCAGAAATCCAAGCGAGAATGCGACCGAATATTTTGCAAGCTCCCCTTGACCGAAAACTCTGCCGACTATAATTCTACCTATCTGTAATGAGAGCGTTGTAGATAAAAAATGCGGAAGCTCCGGAATAGAGAGCTTTAAAATGTATTTCCATCGTTCGAGTGAAAATAGGCTCTTATTCTTTTTGAAAATGCCGAATGCAAGAGGCAAGGCTATTGCAATCGAAAGGATAAGAGGAGCAATTATTCGCGCTTTTCCCCCTATCCGTGTTAAATTAACGAGCAAAATTGCAAGCGTGGGAGTAACGAGTGCCGAAATAAGTCCAATTGCAACTACTGTGCGGTATTTGTATTCATATCGGCAACGCGAAAAATAAATGCTTTGTATTCCGCTTGCGAGTATTTGTATGATAAGAAAAAGCGTCAATTCGGTGGATAGTCCCGTAACACCGTTTATACTGTTTCTGAATATCATATATAGAATCAAAGATAAGAGCGATGAGGTGGTAACCAGTCCGAGGGAGGATGAAATAAATGCGTCCTTGTCCTCGAACTTTGAAAGTCCCCGATAGATGACCGAGCCGGATATTTCAAGCGTGCAAAGCACGGTGAAAATCCCCATCCAGCTGATGTAAAGCGGATAAAGTCCGAATTCTTCGGGGGTGAGTATGCGTGTGAAAATCGGAGTGAAAAGCATTGTTCCCGCTCGTTCTGCCACCGTGCCTATGGTATACCATATAGATGCTCGTGCCGGCAAAGTGATGCGCTTTTGGTGATTTGTTTCTTTTTGCAAGCAGATGCCACCTCCGATTCAATTTTTAAATAGTTTGTCCAAAAAAATTTTTAATATTTATATAAAAAATTACATATTACCTATTGAAATAGAAAGTGCATTGTGCTAAAATATTCTTATCTTTTTAAAGACAAATAACTAGTAAGAGGTGAAATTTAATGTTTAAATCAGAGTATTTGCGCGATTTGATGTCAAGAGTTGAGGCAAGAAACCCCAACGAGCCCGAATTCCATCAGACCGTAAAAGAGGTTCTTGAGTCGCTTGAGCCAGTAATTGAAAAGCGCCCCGAGTATGTTAAATCGGGTGTTCTTGAGCGCCTTGTTGAGCCTGAAAGAATTATTAAGTTAAGAGTTCCGTGGATGGACGATCAGGGTAACGTTCAGGTAAACCGCGGCTACCGTATTCAGTTTAACAGTGCTATCGGTCCTTA
>CAYRJG010000042.1:0-15031 GCA_964424525.1 uncultured Ruminococcus sp. | reverse complement strand
AGGAACAGTCTTGTATAGTTAGAGAGTCCCTGCCAGCCCGGCATCTGAAGCATATTGAAGTCCGTAAGACTCAGAATCATCGAAAGAAATACGGGGAGGACTGTGAAGATGATGAAAAGAATGAAGAACGGAGCAAGCATAAAGTACGCCGTTTTATTCTTTTTCATCTCTTTCCACGTCCACTGCATCTTCGACATTTCAGAGCGCTTTACAGGGCGTTTTGTCTCTGTATTTGTCTGTGACATTATTTTTTCTCCTTAATGTATTTCTCGATGTTAGTTACTTTGTGTAAGCGGCGGCTCTTCGTCAGCTCTAAGCGTAGGAAGATCAAACTCCTCACGCTTACGTGTTATCTCTGCGTTGATCGCATCAATGTACTGGCTGATTGCGTCTACGGGAGACATACCGTCATTAACCGCATCAAGAAATGCGAATTTCATATATCTGTCCTTGATATAGGAACCGGGATAGTTAACAATTGAGGAGAGGTGTGCCATTTGATCCTCAATAGTTGCTCTCTCGGACGCTGTCCAGGAAAGGTTTCTGATTGCGTTCTTATTTGCCGCATTATACTTAGCAGAGGGACCTATAAGAGCCACCATCTTGTTACCGTAGGTTGCCTGAACGTCAGCGGAGGTCTGCCACTGAAGGAATGCCCACGCTGCCTGGATATCGCTGCAACCGTGAAGAAGTACGGTTGCATTTACAGATGCAAGAGAATTATAATTGATTATTTCTCTACCCTCTTCGTCATACTCGCCGGTTTCACTACCGGGAAGAGGACAGAATTCCCAAAGACCGTCTATTTCGGTTGCATATACAGTCAAGGTATTGTAGGTTCCGATATAGTCGCCTATTACGATGGGCATCTCACCGGTTCTGAAACGGTTGGAAGCATCGTAGGTTACAGGGAATGAATAGTCGGTATACAGACGGCACACGAAATCGAAGGATTCAAGAGCTATGTCGGAGTCAAGACCTATCTTTGCTCCTGCATAAAGCTCGTTATCTTCGTATTGCCACATACTTCCGCCTCTCTGATACATCATAAACTCAAGTGCAAGAATGTAAGATACACCGATCTGCATGTTGTTCGTCTGGAGAGTGGGAAGGATTGCGAGAAGCTGATTCCAAGTTTCGGGAACCTCTTGACCAAGCTCTGCAAGAACGTCCATACGGTAGAACATCATAGCAAAGTTCATTTCCTGAGGTACACCGTAGGTTACGCCAAGAAGCTCAAGGGTATTGGTCGCTGCGGGAACGTAATTATCTGCCTTGGCATCCGCAAAGGTTCTGGATACGAAGGTAGGAGTTCTCGTAGGATCCGCTTCGTCAAGTATCGTTGCGTTTCCGTTTTCATCCTTATATATATAATATTCGTTAAGGAACACCGAATTCTGCTTTTCGGTAAGGAACGGGTCATTACCGCTTATACCGACAACGGCTTCGCGTATTGCGTAGTTGATAACCGTCGAAGAGTCGAGACCCATATATATATCCGGACCCTTACCTGCAAGTATCGAAGGAAGAAGAGTTCCTCCAGTAACGAGCTTAAGGGTTACACCGAAGCCGGTGCTATCGGTAAATCCGCCTTCTGCGTCAACCATAGTACGCCAAATGTTAGACTGGTCACGTCCTGTTGCAAGCCAAACGTCAACCGTAGTGGAATTTTCATCAGGCTCAACGGTAAGTCCCATGGACTCATAATCAATGAAGAAAGAATATATGAAGGAGGTTATTTCAAACCAAAGCGATGAAAAGAATCCTGCCTCTGTTTCAGGAAGTGCATCCGTACTTGCGTCAGAGGGGCAGATCGAAATGTTATCTACGATAAGCGTACCCTTCTTGGAATCGTTGACCCAAGTACCGAGAGTACCGAGATATGATTTAAGGTTAGACATATTTGCTGCAATATTGTCACCGTAATCAGAACCCATAGTACCAAGGAGAATCGCTACTGTTTCAAGGGTAGCAACGTGAGAACCGTTAGTTCCGCAAAGTGCGATAAGCTCTCCCTTAACCGCCATAAGCTCCTGTGCTTGAAGAAGAAGGTTTCTGAGAACGTCAGGCATAATGAGGTCGAAGCTGTAATCACGGTATTCGTCAGGCGAAGAACCGGTAAGCTGAAGAATTCTAAGGTAGCTATCGTTTATGGAGTTAAGTGCTGTTTCAACGCGTCCGATAAGAGATTTAAGCGAACCGAGCGAGCACTCAAGGTAAAGAGTGTACTCCTCGCCTTCCTCAAAATAGAACTCGAAGGTGTTGCCTTTACTGTCACCGAGGAAGGTGGATTGCCATTCCTTGCTGTAGTTGAACTGAGTATCATACGCTTCAAGGAAAGGAGCACTGGGAGTTCCGTCAGCAAGACCGTAAGCGTTTGCACCACTACCGCCGGAAAGCTTTATGGCACGGCAGATATACATACCCTGCAGGGCACTCTGAAGATATCTCATACCAATCTTATAAAGTCCGGTTTCGGTTACGGTAAACTTATATGCCGCCCACTGACCGAGCGAGTTATAGCTGTTCTCTCCTATTACGTTATAAAGCTGCGCATTTGGCACAGAGGGGAATGTTGCAGATGAGGTGTTATCATTCGTGGGATAAACCGCAGAGTCGGATACGTAATCCGGAAACTCAGCCTCAATCTTTACTATTTCTCCATTGGTTGCAGGCTTATAACCGTTGTTCTTGTATTCAGTAAGAACATCCTTATACGAAGGAAGCTTAATCTCATCGAAAATAGGATCGGTAGTATCGGCGAATCCGATAGGAACAAGCTCGATAGACTTTACAATAACAGGCTCGCGCTCCGACTCAAGAGTGAGCTGGTGAGAACCGTTAAGGATAAAGAACTCAAGGAAGCCCTCGTTATAACCGGTAGCATCCTGGCAGTAGTAGGTGTTCCAAGAAGGAGTCTGACCAACCGAAGGAAGCATCGAGTTACCGTTGATATCCTTTGAAATCTTGTATGTTTTAACAGTCTTGATACCCTTTTCTACGCTGATAACATATCTGTAATAACCGTCAGAAGCGTCCTCATCGTAGCTGTAAGTAGTTCCGTCGGGATCATCCGTGTAATACTCATCAACACTAACGAAATCGAAAGACCAAGACTTATTAAGAGTTATGTAGCTTGCCTCTTTAAAAGGTGTTCTTCCGTCAATGAGAAGCTTACGCTCAATAGAGCTTATACTGCTCTCCGAGGTATCGCAGCTGAAATATTCAATTCTAATATAATAGAAGCTCGCTGCTCCGTCCGGAACTTTGAAGTTCCAGGTCGTCTGTCCATCGGCGGGAAGATAGATACTTTTGTCAAGGTTTTCATCACCGAAATTTGTCCAAAGGTCGGTTCCCTCACTGTTGAGAATCGAGGATTGACATTCTTCGTTGATGCTGACACGCTCTCCGTTACTGCCGGCAACCATATCGTTAAGATCGATAGAGATTATCGGCAAATCAACGTCGTAGTAAGACACTACCTCGCCGGTTTCCTGGTTAACAACCGTTTTCGGATTTTCCTTCGTATACTCTTCATACGAAGAAACACCAACCAGCTCCTGCATCTCCGCAAGAGTGGAAGCCGTATCACGATTGGTACCACGGCGACCATCGGCGGCAAACACCGTGACGCTGATCACACCGAGAAGCGTTGTCACAGAAAGGATAAAACAAATGACTTTCTGAAACAAGGTTTTTTTCATGATTTGATTTCCTCCAAGAAATTCTAATTTAGCGCATATAAATTATATAATCCGCTTTTTATGTAAAAATTATAACATATATAGGGCAAAAAGTCAATAGAGCAAATTGCTTGTAAATCCGAGTTTAGTCCATTTGTTTTTTCTGCTCAATTTTATGTTTTTGCCAAAATGCAAACTTTTATTTACAAGTGATTTTTTTCGCAACTTTTGTTTTTGTCAAAAGTAAATTGAATTAATCATTTTTGTGTCATTTTCTGGCGATTTTCAAGAAATAAAGTGAGTGTGTGTAAATTATAATTACCTTTTATGAGCGTTTTTTAGCATTTTTAAGCTTCAAAACCAAGTTTTTGAGATTTGTTTATTTTACACAAAATATGAACGTTTTTTTCTACACTGATGAATTAATTAAAAACAAACAAAAAGACGAAAAAATGCCGTTATTTTAGCATTTTTTCGTCTTTCATCCACTTATTATGCCGCCTGCAACAAGAATATCACCGTCATACAAAACGGCACTTTGCCCTCTTGTCACTGCCTTTCCCATCTTATGAAGGGTTATTTTTGCAGAACCCGAAGACACGAATTTCACCGTTGCGGGAATGCGTTCAGACTGATGGCGCACCTTAACAGAAAGAGTCATTTCATCCCCCGCATTCGGCTCGCACATACCCGAAAATATCATATCCGATATATAGAAATCCGGGTTAAATTCGGGGGCGGTGGAAAGGGTGATTCTATTGGTTTTGGGGTCAATATCTGTGATAAAAGCACGTTTACCGAGTGCTATTCCGAGTCCTTTGCGCTGCCCCACCGTATAATGAATTATTCCCCTGTGCTGACCTATAACGTTGCCGTTTTCATCAACGAAATCCCCTATGGGAGCCTTCCCTGCTCTTTCTTCAATATAGGAAGGATAATCACCCGAAGGTATAAAGCATATCTCCTGGCTATCCTCTCTATCTGCGGCAAAAAGCCCCTTTTGACGTGAAATTTCACGAATTTCTTCCTTTGTGATATTAAAAAGCGGAAGGTAAAGCATAGCAAGCTCGTCCTGCGAGAGTCGCCAAAGCATATACGTCTGGTCTTTTTTCACATCCGAGGCGTATTTCAGCGCAAATCGCTCACCGCACGGAGTATCAAGCCGTATAACCTCGGCATAATGCCCCGTTGCAACCTTATCAAATCCGTTTTCGCGCGCAAAATCGCAGAGAATACGGAATTTTACCTCTCTATTACATATAATACAAGGGTTTGGAGTTCTTCCGTGCTTATACTCTGATATAAAATTCGGAACGACCGTGCTTTCAAACAACTCGCGCCCATCAAGAACGTGAAGCGGAATACCCAAAGAGTCCGCAGATTCCCGTGCCGCCTTCAGGTCGGTGTATTCATGCATCAGAAGAACCGCACCCTCAACGGTATGCCCCTCCTCCAATAGCTTATACGCCGCAAAAGTTGAATCAACACCGCCACTCATACCGAGCAGTATTTTCATTATTCCTCTTCGTGATCCTCTTCGATTTCAAAATCGATAGGTCTTCCAATTTTAGTATAATAATCGGCAAGTGCCTTCTTTACCGCTTCCTCTGCAAGAACGGAACAGTGAACCTTAACGGCAGGAAGACCGTCAAGTGCTTCTACAACCGCGCTGTTGGTAAGCGCAAGAGCCTCCTTAACGGTATGACCTTTAATAAGCTCGGTTGCCATAGATGAGGTTGCAATAGCTGCACCGCATCCAAAGGTTTTGAACTTGCAATCAACGATAACGTCGTTTTCATCTATTTTGAGATACATCTTCATTATATCTCCGCACTTGGCGTTACCAACCATTCCAACGCCGTCAGCATTCTCTATCTCGCCGACATTACGAGGGTGCATAAAATGGTCCATTACTTTTTCACTGTATTGCATTTCGTAAACTTTCCTTTACTTAATTTATGTTTTAATTTTACACGAAGTGGCATTACTTGTTATTTTTGACAATCTCTTCCCAAAGAGGACTCATTTCGCGAAGGCGGTTAACTACAGTGGGAACGACCTCAATTATATAATCGATATCCTCATCGGTTGTTTCGTGAGAAATCGAAAGTCGGAGGGAGCCGTGTGCCTTTTCATGAGGAACTCCCATTGAGAGAAGAACGTGAGATGCCTCAAGAGATGCAGACGAGCAGGCAGAGCCGGTCGAGGCGCAGATGCCCGAAATATCGAGCCAGAGAAGAAGGCTCTCGCCCTCTATAAATTCAAAGCCTATATTCACGTTTCCCGCAAGACGATTCGTTCTGTGACCGTTGAGCTTGGAATAGGGAATCTTCGTAAGCTCATCAATAAGTCTATCGCGCATTTTTGCAACTCGCGGCATATCGGAAAGCTTTTCGTCGGCTATTTCCATAGCCTTTGCAAGTCCGACAATGTAAGGAAGGTTCTCCGTTCCGGCACGCTTTCTTGATTCCTGACCGCCACCGTCAATGAGATTTGATATTACCGTTCCGCGGCGAATAAAGAGTGCTCCGATGCCCTTGGGTGCATGAAGCTTATGACCCGAAAGTGAAAGCATATCCACCTTAAGCTCCGAGAGGTCGATTTTAACGTTTCCAACAGCTTGAACGGCGTCGGTAAACATTAAAGCTCCCTTGGAATGTGCAATTTCGCAGATTTCTTCGATAGGCTCAATCGTTCCAACCTCGTTATTTGCATACATTATTGCAACGAGGGCGGTTTTATCGGTTACAGCCTCACGAAGCTCATCAAGCTTTACAACTCCGTTTTCATCTACACCGACATAAGTAACTGTGAATCCCTGCTTCTCAAGTGCCGCACAGGTATTGAGAACAGCGTGATGCTCAATAGCAGAGGTAACGATATGTGTTCTTCCCTTTGCCTTCATTCGCATCGCCGCACCTTTGATTGCCCAGTTATCCGATTCGCTTCCGCAAGAAGTAAAATATATCTCCGATGCTTTACATCCGAGAACTCTCGCAATACGCTCACGCGCATCATCAATAAGTGCTTTTGCTTCTCTTCCCTTTGAGTGCAGGCTTGAGGGGTTTCCCCAGGCAACCTCAAAGCACGGAAGCATAGCTTCGGTGACCTCTTTTGAAACGGGGGTCGTTGCTGCGTTATCCGCATATACGAATCTTTGCATATATATTATTTCCTTTGCTTCAATTTGTTTCCGATATATTGTATACCAAAATTGTGTATTTTTCAATAGTTTGTACGATATATAAATGTTAATTTTTTATGAACTATATATTATTTTAAATATTTGGATTTATTTGGAATTTTATCGCAATTTGTTAATATATTTTTTGCAAATCGTTTATGCTTTGTTATTTTCGCGGAGATAGGTTTGTTATAAAATATAATAAACAATTTATTTTAGAGTTGTTTGATTTTATATCGAAAATAAAGATACTTGATTTCAATAGGAGGAACGTATGCATAGAATAATTTCGCTATTGCTTTTGGCAGTTATACTGGCATCCATACTTTTGAATACGATCTCCTGTGCCGAGGATGAGAATCCCACCGTTGGCAATCACCCCGACGTGCCCGGTGAATCCGATGATAAGAATAATAAAGGTGACGAAAGCGTTATCGTAGTTCCCGATTGTAATGACTTTGACCGTGAGATTATCAATTTTGACGATATCACATACGAGCGCCCGAATGCCGACGCACTTATAAAAAGCTTTAACGACACGGCATCTCTTATAGAAAAAAATGAGATTGAATACGAAAAACAGCTTAATTCAATAATTGCGCTTGAGCCGGATTATATTAATTTTACAACTATGAACGCTTACGCGACGGTGATGAACTCGATAGATCGCTCCGACGAGGAATGGCTTAACGAATACGAATACACGAATTCAATGCTCCCGTCATTTATCCAGGCAACCGAAAATCTTTTTGTTGCCGCGGCGGCATCCCCGTACTGTGAGAGGTTTGAGGATGATTATTTTGGAGAGGACGCGCTTTTAGAGTATAAGGATGGCGGAAAATACACCGATGCTCTCGTTCTTCTTTTAGAGAAAGAGGCGGCACTAGAGAGCGAATACAGTGCTCTTACGACAGCAACAGTCAAAATAAATTTTGGCGGAACGCTTGACACGGTTGACGCGCATCTTGAAAACCTTGCAAGAGTGCACACAAAATCAAGCTCCGAATATCAACACGCATACACACAGTGTATGGCTCTTTATGAAACGGCGCTTTCAGAAGCCACAAAGGATATTTTTGTAGAGCTTGTCAAGGTTCGCAGCAAGATAACCAAGGAATACGGATACGAATCATATTCCGAGCTTTGCTACGAGGAGTTTGGGCGTGATTACACCGCAAAAGATATGAAATCTTACGCTGAAAATATATCAATGTATATTTTACCTGTATATCTTAAGCTCAGTTACTCGGTTTTCCTGCCTTATTTCAACTCATTTGAGTGGAATGACATTATAAGTGGCAGCACCGTAATCAACTCGCTTTACGCGCTTTACGAAAGCACTGACGAGGATCTGAAATCGGCATACGCTTATATGCTTGAATGCGGTCTTTATAACTACGAGAGTGCAAACGAGAACAGATTCCAAGGCTCTTTTACAACCTATTTTGATGCCTATGACGCACCGTTTGTATTTATCAGCGCAGACGAGAACGTCAACGACTATATGACATTAGCTCACGAGTTCGGACATTTTTACGATGCATACGTCAATTACGGTACCGACCCGTGTCTTGACCTTGCCGAGGTTTCCAGCACGTCGCTTGAGCTTTTGAGCGTGCTCGGGCTTCGCGAATCACTCGATGATAAAACCTTTAAATATCTTTATTACAAGGCTCTTGATTCTGCGATGCAGGCTATGATATTCCAGAGTTTTTATTCGCTTGCGGAGCATTATGTATACGATATTCCCGAGAACAATATAAACGAAAATACACTCTCGGATGCAGTAAAGAAAGCATCGCAAAAGATGGGCTTTATGTATGAATTTTCGCTTGAAGATATTCTTATACCGCATACTCTGCTCTATCCATTCTACGTGCAGTCATATTCCACCTCAACCGCGGTTTCGCTTCAAATTCTCCATGCCGAAACAGACGAGGCCGGTGCCGGACTTGAAATATACAAGGAGCTTATAGAAAGGGAGGGACCTGCACTCGGATTTGAGGAAGAATTAGACGATGCAGGACTTACCTCACCATTTGACAAAAATGCCGTAGCAGAGCTTGCCGACACAATCCATTACGATATATTCGGCTCGCACTATTTTACAAATTACAAACACAAAAACAAGGCGGCATAGCCGCACCAAGCATTATAAAAAGGATAACTGCCAAAGCTTTGGCGGCTATCCTTTTTTGTGTATTTTTAATTATTATCGACAGAGTAGTCCACACCCGTGTAACGCTGAGCCTGGGTTGAGAAGAGCTTGAAATACTCTCCGCCCTTTGCCATAAGCTCCTCGTGAGAGCCGATTTCGATAACCTCACCGTTGTCGATAACAACAATCTTTCCTGCCGTTACGGCACTTGAAAGGCGGTGAGAAACGAAGATTGATATTTTACCTTTGGAAAGCTCGGAGAACTGATTGAATATCTCCTGCTCTGCCAGCGCATCAAGCGAGGCTGTCGGCTCGTCAAGAATCAGGATGTCAGAATCCTTATAGAACGCACGGGCAACCGAGAGCTTCTGCCACTGACCGCCCGAAAGCTCGGAGCCGTTTTCCTCGAAAATACGAGTCAAGGGAGTGTCATATCCGTCGGGGAGCGATGCGATAAAGTCATCGGCATTACCCGAACGGGCAGCGCGAACTATATCCTCCTTGGTATATTCACGCGACACGTCACCAAATCGGATATTCTCTGCGGCACTTTCGGCATATCTGCCGAAATCCTGAAAGATTATACCGAACATATCGTAATATGCTTCGGGAGAATATTCCTTGATATTTTTACCGTCAAGGGTTATCTCGCCCTCGGTAACGTCATAAAGTCTTGTTATAAGCTTAATGAGCGTGCTTTTTCCCGCGCCGTTGAGTCCGACGAGAACAACCGAGTCACCCGTGCGAAATTCAAGGTTAAGATTTTTGAGTACCATATTCTCTTTTCCGGGATAACGGAATGACACGTTTTTTAATTCAATTACGTGCTCGCCGCCGCGAGTGGGCTTTATAGGCTCGGAAAGAGTGGATACAACGGTTCTCTCCTCACGCATAAACGCCATCATATTATCGATAAACAGAGTTCCCTCGTATATCGTGCCTGTTGCTGTTACCAGCGTAGTAACATAGCTTGCAACGGATGAAAGCGCACCCGTGTAAAGCGAATAGTCACCTATCATACCGTCTGCAAATATTACATCGTAAGCAACATAGGCAAAAAGAAGGCAGTTTGCAAGTGTGAAAATCAGGCTTATGACTATACGAGTGACACTTTCGCGAATGACAAGGCTTTTAAGCCCTGCAAAATACTTTTTGAAAACAAGGCGGTATTTCGCCTCGAAGGTATCACCGAGTCCGAGTATTTTTATTTCCTTTGCATAGTCCTTATTTACCATAAGGTCGGCATAATAGTTCATCGCGCGCCTTTCCTTTGAGTGGCGCCTGAGATAACGGAAATTCTTATTTCTGAAATAGTAATTAACAAGAGCTCCGGGGAGTGCCGCAACTATAATAATTACGGGAGCAAGCGGCGAGAGCGTTGCCAAAACAACGATATAGGAAAGCACCGAAATCACCGAGCTTATAACGCGGAATGTGGCTATAAGAATATTTATCGGTCGCATTCCTGCTTCACGGTTGGCATTTTCGAGCTTTTCGTAGAACTCGGGGATGTCAAACGAGCGCATATCAACAGTCTTTGCCTTGTTCATTATTTTAAGACGGATATGGTTTACAACGAGCTCACCCGCAACAGAGGTTACCATACCGTTAATACGCTCAAGAACACGGCGCAAAAACAGATAAACAAACTGAAGAATAAAGAGAAAAAGCACAGGACGCATTGTGACAAAGACGTCCTCATAAAAATCACCGGATTTTACTGCTCCGATAAGTCCTGCAACTCCGTCAAGCAGGTATTTTGTTATGTAAGAGCCTGCGACCGGCAGAACACCGTCTACAACACAGAGGGCGACCATCGCGATAAATACCCACGGTGCCGTTTCCCAAACGAGAGAGATAATATAAAAAAGCCTTACAAGGAATGCTTTTATACTGCCGAAGGTATAGAAAATGAGATTCTTAAATCCCTTCGGGCGCTCGCTCTTCTCGCGGTGCGGCGGATGATGGGGTGGAGGCATAGGTCTTGCCGAATTCATTTTTCCACCTCCTTTTTCGAGTTTCCTCTCGGTTTCGTTCTTTTAAAACCGATACCCGACCACAGAATTATTATTATCTGCGCAGGAATACCAAGAAGAAATATAAGCCAGAAATTTCCAACCGACGCGGTCAAAAGCGTCATATAAATTGCGACAAGCACAGTCCATACAAATGCGCTTATGATAATATAGTTCAAGCGGTGCACGCCCCATATTGAATTAAATATCAACATAACGAGCGCGCTTATCGGTATGGAATAAATAAAGGTCATCCACGCCGGGATATAAAGATTTGCATCGGTTATTAAAAACAGAACGAAAAGAAAGGTTGCTATCAGCCAGACGAGCGTTACCGAAAGAAAGGTAATTATCGCGTGAGTGCGGTTTTTCGGTAATTCATTTTCAAAAAGCTCCTGCTTGGGCTCTTTTTTATGCTCCTCGGTGAGAAGATAATCCACCGTAACACCGAAATAATCGGCAATACGCTTGAGCATAAAAACATCGGGTATGGATTCGGCGCGTTCCCACTTTGATACTGCCTTATCCGAGTAATTGAGAATCTCGGCAAGACCAAGCTGGGTAAGCCCCGCATCAATGCGTAATTCACATATATTTTTTGCAATTATCTCGCGTAGCTCCATATCGCCGCATCCTTTCATATATTTAATAAGTTAATTGTAACACAATTATACGTAAATTTCAAGGGTAACTAATTATTTTTTAACTATCGAAGAGTTAAAAATCCACCCTGCCGTGTGAAAACAAGGGCGCATTGGCAAGAGTAAGCACGCCAAAGCTTGCCTCATGCGTGGATATACTGCCGGGATTAAAAAGATAATACGGATGCTCCGAATCCGAAACATACTCCTCGTATGCTCTGTGAGTATGCCCAAAAAGAAGAATATCCGCGCCCTCGGACAGGGCAAGATATTTTAGTCTGTCTGTTGAATATTTTGCATTATAAAGGTCACCGTGAGTTAAGACGATGCGAAAGCCCTCAAGAGTAATGCTCTCTACCTTCTTTACAACCGATGAGCGAAAGGTGGTAATATAATCACAATTACCGCGCACGCATATCCAGAATTTATCGGGAAACTCGGATGAAAGCACCTCTGCATCGGATATTCCGTCGCCAAGAAAAAATATAACCTCGGCATCCGTATTTTTCATTATTGCCCGTCGCATATTTCGGATTGAACCGTGCGAATCAGAGAAGACAAGGCAGGTCATAAATTCTCCTTTCAAATACAAGTCGTTAAAAATATTATACGGCTTTTGCCGCAGTTTTTAGCGTTTTTTGTTTGTTTTATTACAAATTTGCAGTTTTTTGCATTTTCTAACTATTTCGTAACGCAGAAGACGCGAGTATCATAGAATAGATAAAAAGGAGGTATACAAATGAAAATAGATAAAGAAAAGCTCAAGGCTTACGCAAGCCTAGGTGATGCCGAGCTTTGGGGTGAAATAACAAAGATGGCATCTCAATACGGATATTCATTACCAAGCCAAACTCCACCGCATTCGGATATGGAGAAAATAAGAGGAATTATGCTCGGGCAGGAAAAAATAAGCATAAGCGAGGGTATGAAGATTTTGAATACCTACAAGCAAAAAAATAAATAAGGAGGTGGCGTAATGGCAGAACCGGATCTTAGCAAAATCATAGAGCTTATAATGAGCCATCCCGAAATAATTTCCGAAATAAACGGATTATTAAAGAAGGAAACAAACGAGAGTACCGATACCGTCCTTGATGCCCCTGTTGAAAATCCACAGGCTCAAGACAGAGAGCAAAGCTCCCCCGATGAGCATACCGAAGAGGTAAAGGCTACGTCCGCATACATAGCACAGTCGGATAAGAGCTCCGAAAGAGCGCGGCGCGGCGAGCTTCTTCGTGCACTGAAGCCATACGTTTCAAGTGAGAGAGGAAAGGCGATAGAATCAATGCTCACTATTGCGGATATTCTTGATGTGATGAGGAATAAGTAATGTATACGAGAAGCTTCTTTCCCGATGCGGAAGGGATAAGTATTCCGCAAAATTACGACGGAAACGCATTCATCGAGCCATCGCAAGACTCCCCTGCCCCCACCGGGATTCCACGCTCTATGCCTATTGAAACGAAAATTTCACCGCAAGGCGAAATACCGAGCTTTGAGATAGCCGAGGCGGATGATGACACCGAGGTTTTCAAAAAAGAAGAAGATAGCAAAAAGGAAGAAGACTCACCCGTGGGTATTTTCTCGAAATTTCCGCTTGGAAAAGTTTTTAACGGTAAGATTCCTTCTTTTTTGGGTCTTGACTCATTCAAGCTCGGAAGCGAGGAGATACTTATAATCGCAGTTGCCGCGTTTCTCTTTTTCACCAAGGGTGCTGACAAGGAATGTGCTATAATTCTTCTCCTGCTTCTGCTTGTAAATTAAAGTTTATTAACGGACTGCCCCAAAAGGTGGCAGTCCGTGTCAATTTATTCGGTATTTTTGCGTTTGTTTTTTCAGAACAAGGAGAGCTGGTTGGTTTCGGTAAGTCCGTCAAGCACGTGATTGCGCCTGAGAACCTCTATTACCGATTTGGATATACCCGTGCGCTCGCGAAGCTCCTCTACCGAGTAAATGGTGTATTTATCGCGCGCCTCGATTATCTTTTCGGCGGCGGTATCACCAAGACCCGACAGAGAGTTGAACGGCATTCTTATTTTTCCGTTTTCGGGAAGGAATGCCTTTGCATCGGATTTCATAAGGTCAACGTTGAGGAATTCAACACCTCTTGCCATAGCCTCTCTTACAAGGTATAGCGTTGAAAGCAATTCCTTGTCCTTTTGCGTAGCTTCAAGCTCGTTTGCTTCAAGCTCCTTAATTGCGGCATTTACACCGGAATAACCGCCGCTTGCAATTTCTGCATCAAAGCCTGCGGGAGCAACGGTAAAAAATGCGGCATAGAACTCCATCGGATAATAAATTTTATACCAACCAAGACGGATAGCCGACATATCATATGCCGCGGCATGCGCCTTCGGAAACATATACTTTATCTTCTTGCAAGACCAGATATACCAATCGGGAACTCCGTGCGCAAGCATATCCGCTTCGTATTCGGGTTTCAGTCCCTTACCCTTTCGAACATCCTCCATTATTTTGAAGGATGTAGAGTCATCAAGTCCCTTGCTTATAAGGTAAAGCATAATACCGTCACGCGTTCCCACAACCTCGGATATAGTACAGGTTCCCGCCTTGATAAGCTCCTGGGCATTTCCAAGCCAAACGTCGGTTCCGTGTGTAAGTCCGGATATCTGAAGAAGGTCTGCAAAGGTTTTGGGCTGTGCGTCAAGAAGAACCTGCTGAATGAATCGCGTTCCCATTTCGGGAATTCCGTACGTACCGAGCAGGCATCCGCCTATGTCATCGGGGCTGATACCCAGGGGGCGTGTAGAAGCAAACAGCTCATAAACCGATTTATCGTTCATTTTTACGTCAAGAACGCTTGTATTGGTATAACGCTCAAGCATCTTATATTTTGTCGGCATATCGTGCCCAAGCTCATCAAGCTTCAGTATCGTATCGTGAAGATAGGAGAACTGGAAGTGAGTCGTTATGATATCCGAGTTAGGGTCATCCGCAGGGTGCTGAATCGGAGTAAAGTCGTATATCTCATACTCCTTAGGAACAACTATGATACCGCCCGGATGCTGACCCGTGGTGCGTTTTATACCTACGAGCTTTGTTACCATGTGAGATATTTGGGCCTTGGGTATCTTTATCTTACGCTCTTCAAGATACTTATTTATATATCCCCACGCGGTCTTATCCGCAAGAGTACCGATAGTTCCGGCACGGAAAACGTGGCCTTGACCGAAAAGCTCCTCGGTATACTTATGCACCTTACCCTGAACGTCACCCGAAAAATTAAGGTCTATATCGGGAGATTTATCGCCCTTGAATCCAAGGAAGGTTTCAAAAGGAATATCGTGACCGTCCTGATACATCCACTCACCGCAGACGGGGCATCTCTT